>JAHDDF010000538.1 GCA_020629475.1 Saprospiraceae bacterium | reverse complement strand
AAGAACGAAGAGATCCCTTGATTCGGAAGTGTTGAAGCAATGGATGTGCTCGGAAATCCCCTTCCTGAGTAGGTGGAACGCATCTTCGTTTTCTAAATCCGATAAGGCGGAATAGGCATGATAATACAAGGAAATAGCCGGGTTTTTTAGGAGCTCGGGTTTGGCTTTTATTCGTGTAAGAACATCTTTCAATAAACCGTAATCGTATTCTTTTTTCAGGACGGAACGGTGGGTGATCATGGTGCAGGCTACCTTAAGTTTTTGTGCCATGAATGCCAAATCCCCCGAGTCTGACAACTCTTGGAAATTATACTCCGTACTTCTCCCTGATTCCCGTTTTTGCTTGGCTTCCTCCTCCTTGATAAAGTACATGTGCCTATAAAATTCAACATTCCGATAAGGTGCATTTTCCAAGGAGCTAAATGTGTTTTTTCCGGCTTTTTCGAAAGAGCGATTAAGGTTCCTTTCCGCGTAAGCCGACATCAAGAAGCGTTCCTTGGCTGAAGGGGACTTCCGCATTTGTTCCATCGCAATAAAATCCTCAATGGCTTTGAGGAAATAGGAGAAAAAGTGATTTAATTTTTTCTTGTCGAAAGGTATTTCTTGAAATAGATTGGAGAATATTTTTCGTGGATCCCTTGGTTTATCCTTCCTTAAATAATCCAATAGTAAGGGCAGTTCTTTCTTATGATTAAACAAAGGTGATTTAAGGTACTTCGCGAACCGTCTGGTTTCCTCGGTAGTGAGACTATCGTAAATTTCAAAAAGACGGTTGCTCATTTTTTGTGATTAAATTTTAAAGTAAATATTTGTAATATAGTGTGTTAAGTAGTGTTAGTGTAGTTTATTTTGTGATTTTTATTCGATTTTGTCCTTTTAATCCCTGTTCTTTTCCTGAATATTTGGATTGTACAAAGGGAAACACCCTTCTTTTTGTTACTTGATTTAAAACCACGAAAAGAAATTCAGCATGCAGATTAGAACCCGATTTTTAAAGAACATCTTATTAGCTCTAAGCTTTATTATCGTTTTACCTCATCTTTCCCACGGGCAGAGCGAGCGCTGGGTGAGGGATTACGGAACGGAGGAAATTGAGTTTTTAGAGGATATTTCCGGTATGCCGGATCAAGGACAAGTCGCCATTGGTTATTCGGGTATTTCCACCAATAATGTAGGCGCTTACGTAGTAAAAACGGATTTGGAGGGAGATGTCCAATGGAGCAAGGAGATTGATGAACCCCAAGCATGTAACGGAAGGACTTGTGTAGGTGAAAGAATTGAAACCCTCAGTGACGGAGCAATCATAAGTTGGGGGAGAAGCAGCTTAGATAGTGATTCGGTCTTTGTTTTAAAAATGGACCCGGGAGGGAATACGGAATGGTTTATTGATTTTAATGATAACGGAGCCATGAACGGTCCCGGTGACGGAGTCATCGATGAATTTCCGAACGGGGATATCCTATTCGCTAGGCAATTATATGCCGGAATGGATTCCACCGATGAAGATTCCGTAAAGTTAAAAATAAGACGAATTTCTCCCCAAGGGGTGGTGCTTTCCGAATTAGAAACGGAAGTTTGGGAAGAGAATAATACCGCCATCCCTGTTATTACACCCACACAAGATGGCGGATTTGCCGTTGCGCTTCAGCGACAAGCAATGCCTCACCCGGCACAAGGAGTCGTTAATATTATTAAATACGATGCATTTGATAATTTGGAGTGGGTCGGCAATTACGATTTCGGAACCGCCTATACTTTAATATTTGACCTAATTTTACACCCCAACGGTGATTTATCCATGTCGGGATATTCCCATATGTCACCGGAGAACGAACGTGCCTATTTTTTACTTCGAACCGATGCACAAGGGAATCAGTTATTCTTTACCCACTTTGATACGTTCGAAGGGTACACGGTGTCCGTTGAGATAACCCTAGCGGAAAACGGGGACTATTTCGTAAATGGTGTTACGGACCGTCCTAGTCCTTTTGAAATTTGGAACTCCATTTGGAGATTGGATCCCCAAGGGAATGTTATTTGGAGAACTTCCTTGGAGGGACACGATGTAGCTACCCATCTTTCCGCTACAGCTGACGGGGGAATCGTGGTGCCAGGCGCTGGCGGGGAAGATAATGCCCGTATCATCAAACTTGACGGTAACGGCGTTTTTGCCCCCAAAGCCATCCACGGAACCGTTTTCGATGATGACAACACGAATTGCGCTGACGACGGTGAAACCGGAATCGGGCAACAGGTACTCAAAATCACCAATGATGATGTCGTAAAATATACCGTTTCAAGTGCGGATGGCTCCTTCGAATCCTACAACCATGAGGAAGGAACGATTACCATAGACCCCATCGCCATTAATCCTTACGTGGACTATTGTCTAGATCCCGAAGAATTAAGTTTTTTAGGAACGGAATACGACACGGCTCATGTGGAAGTAGCGGTAGAAACCCTTGTTGAATGCCCTTTCCTAAGTATTGACGTCTTTGGCGGTAATCTCCG
>JAHDDF010000537.1 GCA_020629475.1 Saprospiraceae bacterium | reverse complement strand
ACAAGAATTCATGCCCTTGTGTCCAAACCGGTTCCCAATATTCATTAGGGAAGGTGATGATGCCGTCAGGTAAACCATAGAACAGGTGCCCTACACCGGGATAGGTGTAATATTCATTGTAAATCCCTAGGAAATCCAAGCGCTCATGGATTCGTTGGGAGGAATATAAATAAGGGAATGTCAACTGAAATTCGTTGATAAATGGGTAGCCCTCGTCCGGTGGAACAATTTGATCGTCTTCCCCGTGGATAATAAGGGTGGGAATATCCTCGTCCGCTTCGATTAAGGCTAAATCATGAATGGCGCCCCAGAGGTCAATAATCCCTGCTATTTCAAAGGAATGATTGTAGCTATTCCCTGAACAATCCAAGCAGCCCAAGTCTTGTGTCTCAAGCCCCGCACCGTATGAAGAGGACGGACGATCGGCTTCCTCCGTCATGAAAGCGGTTTGCAATGAAATAATGGCTCCCGCACTTTCACCGCCCAAATAAATCCGCTCAGGATCGATACGGTAGGTCTCTTGGAATTCCAACATGTACCGAATAGCGGCTCTGGCATCCTGTACACCCCTGTACATGGCACGTTCCGCCGACTCCGCGTTCAAGGCATTTAGTCCCAGTCGGTAATCTACCGCTACCGCCACGTAGCCGTAACTAGCAAGGGAATCACACCATGCCACGATATCCGCATGCTCCTTATCGCCGATGATATAAGCCCCTCCGAAAAACATAAAAACTACGGGGCGTTTTTCCGCTTGATCGCCAATAGGTTCATATACGTCCAGCCTTTGTGGCAGGGGAATATTTAGGTTGAAAGGATCATAAGTATCCGCATTGGAATAAACGAGGTCCTTCGTTATGGTAGCTCCCGGAAAAACAGCTTTTTGATACCGATCCGATAAGCAATCTTGGGCATTAAGCCCAAAGGCAAAAAAGAAGATGAGAAGAATTGAAAAAGTAATTCTCATGGTTGGGTATTTTTAAACAGGCTTTAAAGTTACCAAATACCCATAAAAAAAGCCCCTCCGCAAAGCGGAAGGGCTCGAGGTTTCCTCATATGGAATTCCTCTATTTTTCGAAGAAAAGTTCCACTCTACGGTTGGCGGTCCTTCCTTCGGGGGTGTTATTATCTGCTATCGGCTTTTCTTCACCGTACCCTACCGTCGCGACACGGTTTGCGTCAATCCCCGCAGCAACCAAGGCTGCTTTAACGGAATTAGCACGCTTTAAGGAAAGGGTCTTGTTGGCTGCGTCATCGCCGGTATTATCGGTATGTCCTTCAATTCTTACTTTCTTGTCCTTGTAAGCACCAAGGATAGCGGCAAGATTATCGATTTGCGTATTGGAAGCCGCGTCCAATTTGTCGGAACCGGTTACGAAGGTCAAACCATCAAAAGTGAAACCCTTTGTACCGTCTCCTCCTTTTCCGGAAAGGAAGTCCACTACTTGGTTACCGAAGGAACCGGCAGCGAAGGAAATTTCCTTACCGCCCGGCAGCGTGAAGGAGCTCAACGTATTTTTAACGGCATCAACCGCGTCTCCGGCTAAATCTCCTGTTGCGTTGGCTGCATCTTTTACGACATCAGCGGCACCTTCAACAGTGTTGGTAGTAACATCGGTAACGGTGTTTGCAGCGTTATCAACCGCACTGCATCCGGTTCTCAAACCGAAGAATCCCAAAACAAAAAGGAGAAGTAATAGAGGGAGCAACCATTTGATAATGGATCCGCCTGCTTTTTTTCCGGTTTCCACGACTGTCCCTGCCGTATTAGCGGCAGCTGTTCCTGCATTGGATACGGTATTGGATACGGTATCCTTGATGTTGTTGGCGAAACCCAGCAATCCCCCCATGCCGGATAAGCCTGATGGCATAGCTGCGCTTACGTGTTCTTTTTGACCGGCAAGCATATCCATTAATCCGGAAATGCCCATGCCGCCACCTGTTACTTTTTTGCCGATAAGGCTCATAACAAAGGGTGCCGCCATTTTCATAAGAGAAGAGGAGGAGTTTTCGCTCATGCCGCTAAAACCGGCGATGGAGCTAACTACTTTCCCTAGGTTGTCGCCCATAAGGCCGGAAAGTAAAGAACCACCGGAAGACATAAGCCCGTTGGTGCTTTCCGTATTTCCGAACATGCCTGCGACATTCTCAAGCATACCGCCGTTGAAACCGCCGGAGGTAATCATGTCCATAATGCCGGATGCACCGGATTGCGTAGAGCCTTTGCTCACTAAGCTTCCAAGGATGGAAGGAAGGATAGCGCTCATGGCGCTGCCCGTTTTAGCCTTGTCTTCCCCTAGGAAAGAACTAGCTTGATCAATTAGACTGCCTCCGATTTGATCTTGGAAGAGGTTCAAAAGATTCATAATGGTAAATGGTATTGATATGAGTGATTACGAAAAGTATTGATATATAAAAAAGTCTTATCAATACTTCCTCCTTTCAGACGGCTATGGCATTGAAAGTCACGAATTTGGGCTTTAGGGAGGTTTTATTAACAATTTTCTTACG
>JAHDDF010000055.1 GCA_020629475.1 Saprospiraceae bacterium | reverse complement strand
ATAATGACGGAAACCTTTACATTTCCAATGAAGGAAAGAAAAACAAATCCGTAGGCTTAATCCACAAGTTTAAGATGCAATAAGCCCTTGACCGGCAGTTGCGGAAGTCAAAGGCTTATTGCAGGTTGTTGAATTGTCGATGATTGCGATTGTCGGTGGTGCAACCACCGACTTAAACTTAAATCTTAACCCCCGTCAGCACCACCTCCAACTTCTGCATCTCGTTCCGTTTATCCTCACCCGGTGCAAAAATGAAGGCGTCCAAAAAGACCAGTTCATTTTTTTCGGCATCATGGACCACCAAGGATACGAAGGGTCCACCCATCATATCATTCTCCATTTCCCAGATACCTTTAAGCATCAAGGAAAATTTACCGTCAATGGTTTTTGCCTCGTGGTACAAAGCAAGGTCTACGTCGTTTACGATCATATAAGTGTCCGGTTCATCGGAGGAAATCCAAAGCCCGATGGAATCACGAATGGCTTTTACGCCCTGTGGCGTTAGTTGTTCCTGCCCGGTATAAGGCAATTTGTGGAGGAGGATGTTACCGTTATACTCCCTACCCATTTTCCGTAGCCACATGAATTTTTCATCCTGCTTGTAGTCCGCCATCACAAAACCGTCCGGGAAAGGAACCTCTACACCCGTAGCTTCTTTTACTTGACGAATCAAAGCACCGTTCTTACCCATGCCGTAGGTTTGTGCCTTGATGATATCACGGTCACTTTCATGAACCAAATTGGCAATGGAAGGGAAACGAGTACGAATTCCTTCCGCCAAGGCATCGGAACCATCCGCAAGAAGGAACATTACGTTTTGCTCTCTCGCCCAAAGATCACGGCTAAACTTGATTTGGTTATCCTCGCTTTGTTCCAAGGAAGGCAAGGCGTTTTCCCCGAATATTTCCTTAACCATAGCCGTTACGGGAGAACTCTGATCCGTCAAATCAGCAATGAATAACATCGTACGGAAATCCCTGCGTAAAGGATCTTGTTTCATCTCCTTTGCCGTAAAGTGGGAAAGGTCAAAAGTTTTTTCAGGTTGCGGAAGTACGGGGTACGGTGCCGCTAGGTAATAGCGGGCGGTATCACCCACATTCCCTTCCCATAAATCTTCATCCGCAATAACGACGATCTTATTGACGGGACCAAAAGCCTTGGATTTACTTTGTTCGCCTTGGGATGCGCAAGAGGCAAAAATCCATAAAGTCCCCATCAGGCATATTGCCCAGTATTTTTGAAATATCGCTTTCATTCTTTTCGGTAAATTTTCGGTGTTTTCGACTGCCACCAACTTTTATTTAGAAGCTGTATTTGAGTTATCCAAAAATTCAATAGTAGCTTCCGGGACAATGATAATAAGTCTTTATGAAGTTGTTCGGAATTTAAACAGCTTCTTTAATAACAAGATGCCGGGAATCCGCATTTTGTTGGGTATCCGGAAAAAGAAAAGGCAAAAGGACTTTTTTGCCCCTTTGCCTTTCCGGAAAAAATATGAGTAAAAACGCTGAGTTACATCCTAATTTTTAAGACCCTTCCGGATTTGATTTGTCCGGGATGATCAACGGAGTTGTCATCTAAAATATCATCAATGGATACACCTTGGAATCTATCCGCTATTTCACGAATGGACTCACCACGTCTCACGCTGTAGTATAAATAACGGTGTGGCACATTGGTCTTATCATTAGCCGGTGTTTTGGCAAGATCACGCTCATCCCCTGCTTCGGATTGAAGAGGTTTTGCCTTCACGTTTGCAATAAACTCAAGTGGCTTGAATTTCTCTCTTTGTTTGGTTTGTTGTTGAACGGGTTTCCCTACGGGAACGGATTCGAATATCTTCAATACTTGCCCGGGACGTACCATAGAGCTGGACATATTGTTCCATGCTTTGATGTGCTCGGGATGGCAACGGAAAATTTGCGCGATTCGGCTTAAGTCATCACCGGAATAAACGGTATACTGCGTTTCAAAAGTTCTGAACTGCGTACCCGCATCGGTTCCGGCAAAATAGGAAACATTAGGTTGTTGAATAGTGGACGGATTTCCTGAATCACCCATTTGCCATTTGATGAATGCACCCACTCTGGTATAAGGTAAAATTAGAAAATTACCTTCCACGCTACCCGGGATGGCATTGCGCTTATAAGCAGGATTCAATTCTGAAATTAAGGATGTCGGAACACCCGTAATATTTGAGATTTGATTAAAAGTGATATACTCGTGAACCCTTACGGTTTCGGTTACTTGCTTGTCGTAATCCGGATATACGGGACTAAGACCGTGGGCCGTATAGTAATGCATCAAGTATGAAGCGGCAATAAATGCGGGAACGTAACTGCGCGTCTCCTTGGGTAAGTATTTCTGGATTCTCCAATAATTCTTGCTTCTTCCACGCTTGATGGCGCGGTTTACACGCCCGGGGCCCGCATTGTAAGCGGCAAGGGCTAATGCCCAATCCCCGTAACGACGGTGCAAGTTTTTCAAGTAGCGCGCGGCGGCATCCGTGGACTTATGCGGATCGCGGCGCTCGTCTACATATTGATTTTGGCGTAAGCCGTATTCCTTACCCGTAGCAGGCATAAATTGCCAAAGCCCTGCGGCACCTACAGGAGAAGTAGCCTTCGGATTCAAGGCGGATTCCACTATAGAAAGGTACTTAAGATCAGTAGGAAGGTTGTGCTTGGTTAAATGATCCTCGAAAATGGGGAAATACATGGCGGAACGACCAATCATATGTTCCGTGTTGCTTCGCCTCCTTACGGTATAGGTCCTTACATAACCTCTTACGGTAGAGGTGAATCTCGGAGACAAAACATTGCTGGATATACTAGCGATACGTTGCCTAAGTTCCTCATCCGTAAAAGTGGGAATGTAGGTGGTTTGCGTGGTGGTATATTGAGGATAATCACTTTGGGTGTGATTCCCTTGGTTTTGGGCATTCAGGTTTGGGCGGATACAAAAAGATAAGACGAGGGCTAACGCCGGTAAAAGTAGAGTCCGCATTTCCGATTGGTTTGGTTGGTTTCCTGTTTACGCAAGGTTGGTTAATCCATTGAAAAAGCAGGAAACAATCTCAAATATGAAATATGTTGATATGTAGAATACAATAAACGTTCCAAAAAAGGAACGGGAAATTAATCATTCGTTACGCTTTCCGCATAAGAAATGTTATTAATTTTTCCTCCTTGAACGCGGGTGCCATTAATTGCAGTCCAATCGGTAGCCCGTTAGCATGCTTTCCAACAGGAAATGAAACGGCGGGGATGCCGGCTAAATTGGCTGTAACCGTAAAAATATCTGATAAATAAACGCTTACGGGATCACTATTTTTCTCACCTATTTTCCAAGGGCTCACAGGGGAAACAGGGAGAAGGATAAAATCATATTCTTGGAAAATGCTTGTTATTTCGTTTTGGATATTTCTCCTTACCCGTTGGGCTTTTTGGTAATAAGCATCATAATATCCGGAGCTTAAAACAAAATTCCCCAACATGATTCGCTTCTTCACTTCCTTCCCGAAACCCTCCGTCCGTGACATCCGATATACCTCTTCCAAGGTACTTGCCTCGGGGTGCCGATAACCAAACCTGACCCCGTCGTAACGGGAAAGATTGGAACTTGCCTCCGCCGTTGTGAGAACATAGTAGGTAGGAACCACGAATTCGGAGGAACTAAAGTCTACTTCCTCTGCGGTATTACCCGCCTCTTTTAATTCAGATACGTACTTGAAAAAGGCATCCTTGATATCCTGATCGATTCCTTCCCCGAAAATCCCTTTGAAATAAGCGATTCGCATGGGTGATTTCCTTGATTCTGCCCGGGAGTAGGCGGGAACGGGCAGTTTAGCGCAGGTGGTGTCAAATGGATCCTCACCGGAAATGATTTCCAAGGCTAAGGCTACATCTTCAATATTTTTTCCAAGAACCCCGATTTGATCAAAGGAGGAAGCGTAGGCAAGTAAGCCATGCCGGGAAACCCGTCCGTAAGTAGGTTTTATACCGTAAATCCCGCAAAAACCCGCGGGTTGCCGTACTGAACCACCCGTATCACTTCCCAAGGCGATATGACAACAATCCGCAATAACGGATGCCGCCGCGCCACCCGAAGAACCACCCGGTACATGTTCAGGGGAAACGGGGTTTTTCGTGGGGCCATAAAAGGAATGCTCATTGGCGGAACCCATCGCGAATTCATCGCAGTTTGTCCTGCCGATAATAATGGCATCCTCCGCTTCAAGCCGTTCAACAGCCGTAGCCGTATAAGGGGAAGTAAAACCTTCCAATATCTTGGAAGCGGCACTAACTTCTTCGCCGGTAAGGCAAAGGTTATCTTTGATGGATATAATGACGCCCGCCAATTTCCCCAAGGAATCAGGGGATTCTTTGATGCGTTTATCCAAGGACTCCGCTTGTGCAAGCGCTCTTTCCTTGAACACGCCTGAAAAAATATTCAAGTCTTGGGTTTCCTCGATTTTTCCTAGAAAAAATCTAACGGTCTCCAAGCAGCTTACCTTTCCGGAAAGCAAATTTTGACGATGGGTTTTTATGTCTGAAGTCAGCTCTTTCATTTAAGGTGCCGAAGGTAGGGAAGACTAAGGAGATTTTTAATGCGGTAAAATCAATTTTACGCGTTCAATCCGTTTTCGGGTAGTGGCTTGAACCTCGAAAGTGTAATCGTTAACGGTAAGTTTCTTACCACGAGAGGGAATATAACCAAAGGATTCCAGCAATAAGCCGGCAACGGAATCGGATTCACCACGGATTTCATCAAAAACGGCCATGTCTATCTCAAGAAGTTTTGAAATGTCTTTAAGCAAGGTTTTTCCTTCGAACGTATAGGTGTAATTATTGATTCTTTGATAATCAATTTCCCTTTCCGTATCGAATTCATCCCGGATATCACCAATGATTTCCTCCATTACGTCTTCTAGCGTTACCAAACCGGAAGAACCCCCGTATTCATCCACGACAATACCCATATGGGTTCGCTTTTCCTGGAATTCCTTCAACAAGTCCGATATTTTTTTGGATTCGGGTACGTACATCACGTTAGGACGAATAAGCGCTTGCCATTCAAAATCGTCTTCTTTATTCAAATGCCCTAAAATATCCTTGGCGTGAAGAATACCCGTGATATTATCGAAGTCCTCATCAAATACCGGTATTCTTGAATATCCCCAATCCTTTACTTGCGACATTACCTCACTATAATCCGAATTAAAATCCAAGGACTTTACGTCCAATCGGGATCGCATGATTTGCTTAACGGAAATATGGTTGAACCGGATAATACTTTTTAAGATGTCCACCTCACGCTCGTATTCCTTTTTTTGCCCGAAGGTTAGTTCAATGGCTTGGTCAATCTCTTGAGCGGAAAAACCATTTCCGCTTGAGGTTTTTGCCAACCTTTTTTCGATAAGACTGGAGCTATTTACCAATACGGAGCTAAAGGGCCAAAATATTCTTCTTAGGAATAACAAGGGACGGGACATGAATTTTGCCAAGCGCAAACTATATAATTTGGCGTATACCTTAGGGGATACTTCCCCGAAGAAAACCAAAAAGGCGGTAACCACCCCTACCTTGAGTATTCCGTCCAATACCCAAGGTAATTTCCCTTCAGGTAAAATGGCACTAAAAAGGAAGGAGGAAAGTATGATGATGAGGATATTGATAAAATTATTGGTTATCAATATCGTGGAAAGCAAGTAGCCGGGTCGACTCAATAATGAAATGACACGCTTTGATGCCTTGGATTTTCCGTTCTCCTTCTTGAGCTCCTCTATGTCATTATGCGTAATGGAAAAATAAGCCACCTCCGAACCGGACACCAAAGCGGAACAGATTAATAACAAAAGAATTAGGATGAGGGAAAGCCAAATTTCAACCGGGGCGGCTGCCCAGGGAATTCCGAAAAGGAAAAAATTAAGTGGTATTTCCGAAGCGTCAGGATCCAAGTGGAGCGGTTTGTTGAAAAAACGAACCTGAGGCACCATCCGGTGCCTCAGGTTTAAGGATTAAAACGGTAGATCGTCGTCTTTTTCGTCCTCAACGGGTGCGTTTACGGTAGCCGTAGTATTTACGGGCTCATCCGCGGCTGAAGGGAAATTATTCCCGCCTGCTCCGCCTTCACGTTTTTCAAGGGAACGGAACATACGCGCTACTACTTCGGTAGTGTATTGCTCTTTTCCGTCCTTGTCCGTCCATTTACGGGTTTGGAGTTTTCCTTCCAAGTAAATAAGGGAACCCTTCTTAAGTTGGGTTTCCGCACGCTCGGCAAGGTTGCGCCACATGACCACGCGGTGCCATTCGGTAAGATCCTTCCATTCACCGGATTTATCCTTGTAGCTTTCATTGGTAGCTACGGAAACGCTGGCAACTGCCGCACCGTTCTCTAATCTTCGTACTTCCGGGTCAGCACCTAGCCGACCTATCAATGTTACTTTGTTTACCATTTCAATTCGAGTTTTAAGTTGTCCAATAGGGTTTGCTGCTTTTTCATGGGATTCAGTTTTAAAACAGTTTTAAATATAATGATTTATCGTTCAAATATCTGTCGATGATTTTTGGGAACGCGAAATTACGGATTTCCTTCCTTTCCACCTTCGTCCAATTATCATTGCCCGCAAAATTCGAGCTAACTTCTAGTTCATGGAAGCGGGCAATGACAGTCCTGTGCGTAAGTTCTTGCTTGTAGCTTTGGCTGTGGGTTTTGATATTATAATCTCCTCCTACCAATTCCTTGAAAGCATCTGACTTTTCCAATGCGGTGAAATCGGTTTCTTTTTCCGTTTCCAAGGAAGGAAAATCATACAAGTTTTGCCAAATATCCTTTTCCGTTCTTTTACGGATAAAAACGCTTCCGTTATCCTCTAAGATGAAAAAATGGAAAAATCTGAGTGTTTTTTTCAACTTTTTTTTCCTAACAGGAAATTCATATACCCGTTTTTCCTTGAATGCCAAGCACTTTTGCCGCATAGTACAAGCCGTTTCACAAAGCGCTCCCTTGGGTTTACAAACGGTAGCGCCAAAATCCATAATGGCTTGATTAAACTTCCCGGGGCGCTCTTTATCCAATACCGATTCCGCTATGCCGGCAATCTCTTTTTTGCCTTCAGTGGAATCGGTAGGGGTTTCAATTCCGTAGTATCGGGATAGGACTCGATACACGTTCCCGTCAAGCACTGCATAAGGTAAACCAAAGGCAAAAGAACCGATAGCTGCCGCGGTATAAGGTCCTACACCTTTTAAACTAAGGATTCCCTCATAAGTCTCCGGGAATTTTCCGTCTAATTCAAAAGCGATGTGCTTAGCGGCGGCATGTAAATTCCTAGCGCGGGAATAATATCCTAACCCTTCCCACATTTTCATCAACTCATCTTCCGGTGCCTTGGCTAAATCAAAAACAGTAGGATACTTTTCCACGAATTTGAGGTAATAATCCTTTCCTTGTTCCACCCTTGTTTGCTGAAGGATAATTTCAGATAACCAAATGAAGTATGGATTGTCGATTTCCTTCCAAGGCATAGGACGATCGGACGGTTTGTACCAACCCATCAGTGAAACCCTAAAATCATCGTATTTATCAGGCAAGTCTTTTTCTTTTGGAAGATTTCAACACGATTTCCACCAAGGAAGTTTTAATGCTCGTAAATTAGGAATACAAACAACATTAGCGATGAGATTAACCATTCTATTTTTTCTATTCCTTTCACCGTTCCTGTCCTTTTCCCAGAACACTCTTGAATTAGGGGGCAAAAAATCACCCAAAGCGGATTTGTCCGTTTTGGATTGGTTGCCCGGTTATTGGGAAGGAGGTGGTGAAAAAGATAAGACGGAGGAAATTTGGTCCAAGGCAATGGGCGGTTCCATCATGGGCTCATTCAAGTTTTACAAGGGCGGTGAAATTAGCTTTTATGAAATCCTCACCATATCGGAGGAAAACGGAAGCATTATCCTTCGCATCAAGCATTTTGATAAGCACTTGAACGGGTGGGAGGAGAAAAACGAAAAAGTGGAAATGCCCTTGGTAAAATCGGAAAAGGACAAGGTCTACTTTGATGGGTTAACCTTTGAGCGTATTAGTAAAAAACGCATCGTTATCCATGTTTTAATGGAGAATGCGCCCGGAAAAAGAAGAGAAATAAGTTTCCCCTACAAGCTGAAAAAACGATTTTAAGAATAAATCGTTGCTACTAACTTTCTGCTTCCACCCCTGTTTCTGAACTCACAGAGGTAAATGCCTTGCCAAGTACCCAAGTTTAATTTTCCGTCCGTAATAGGAATGCTAACGGATGAGCCCACTAGGGAAGATTTAATATGGGCAGGCATATCATCCGGACCTTCAATGGTATGGACAAGGAAAGGCATGTTTTCAGGAACGAGTTTATTGAAAATGGACTCATAATCCACCCTCACGTCCGGATCCGCGTTTTCATTAATCGTTAAACCCGCTGAGGTGTGTTTGATGAATAAATGAAGAATTCCCGTTTGAGGTAAATCAGGAAGTTGCCGTATTACGTCATGGGTAATGATGTGGAAGCCGCGAGGGTAGGGGGAGAGTGAAAATGAAACTTGCTGAACCATTCTTTTTTCGAAAAGGTAAAAAAAGAACCCGACTTCCATCCTAGGAAGCCGGGTTCTTTTACGTCCGGGATAATGTATATCAATCTTCGTCGTATTCGATCGGATCCCCACTGATAAGGATTTCACCGTACAAATTTTGGGAAACCTGAACTTCCTTCAACTCGAGTTTAGTTTGACCCACCATCATAATATTTGACTTGGAGGTAGGTAAAGAAACTACACGGGAGTTATCACTGCAAGCGGATTCTGAAGCAAGGCACACTACCGCATCCCAATTGGACTCCTTGGAAATTTTCCGGATGTTCAAGGAAACTCCAGCCTTGGTTTCTTTGCGGGTAATGAAATAGTGGTCGTATCCATTGCCCGGAGGATCCATCTTTACCTCTTGGTCAAAAACATACTTGGCGGGTTCAATATTGGTCCCGTTTACGTTAACGGTTCCTCCTTGTCCCGCACCGCTGGTTGTGCTGCTATTACTAGGCCAAGGCCAACAGGTAACGCTAGGGTTTACGTTAGCGAAACCGCAGTCATCCATATCATGACGGATTTCACAGTGGGTGATCCCGTTTGCGTCGGGACCCCAAATGATCATAACGGAAGCTTGGGATTGGAAAAAGAAAGCGCAACAAAATAGTGCTGAGAAAGCTATGCTTTTCAGATTTTTCATTTCAATTGGTTTTGTGGTATCGGCATTAAGCCAATAAGGTTTTAAGGAAAATAAAAACGGACGTTTTACGAGATACAATATAAGCCAAGGCTAGGTACTTTGTCTAGCCAATGGGAAACCGGATACCACCGTTGGGAAAAAATTAGGTTCTAGGAGGGGGGATTAACCTTTTCTTGAATGTGCTTCCCTTCTTTTCGTTTGCTTTGCCGCCAAACAAGCGGCACCGATAACACCTGCCGCATTTTGTAGTGCAGCCGGCACAATAGGAACGGAAGTTTTGAGCATATGGCCGTAGATATCAAATTTCTTACTTACACCTCCTCCTAAAATAAACATGTCGGGATTAAATACGCGCTCGAAGTGCGCTAACAGTTCACATAGGCGCTCGCTCCATTCTTCCCAGTCAAGCCCAAGTTCTTTTCGAATTGAATTCGCGGCATATTTTTCGGCAATACCGCCCTTGAATTTTAAGTGACCGTACTCCGTGTTTGGGATAAGTTTCCCGTCAATGAATAAGGCAGAACCAATGCCTGTGCCTAAGGTAACCATCAAAACCAACCCGTCTTTATCTTTTCCTTTTCCGAAACTCATTTCGGCAATACCTGCGGCATCCGCATCATTAACCATCGTTACGGGTAAATTGAGCTTCTTTTCCAAGAAACCTGCGGCATCAAAATCAATCCATCCTTTGTCGATGTTTGCCGCACTTAAGGTTCTTCCTTTTTTTACGATACAAGGCATACCTATACCTACGGGTCCCGACCAATCTAAATGTTTCACGGCGGAAATAAGGCTAGTACCGATGGCTTCAGGCGTAGCCGGCTTTGGGGTAGCGAATTTGAAACGCTCCGTCAACAAGTCCCCGGTAGACGTATCCACTAAGGCGTACTTAGTTCCTGTACCGCCCACGTCTATTCCCATTACGATATGCTCCTTACCCATGCCGATAGAAATTGTGATGTCTTCGCAAGATAGGGATTTTTTTACTTAGTGTAAAATCGCCCTTAAGTATGGCGTCCTGATTTTCCGTAAAATTTGAATGATTGGGTTGAAGAATACCAAAAACCGAGAAATTCAAGCTTCATAAATCCACAATGTGCTAATTTTGCCCCATCGTTTCATAAAACAAGAACATCAAGACATGGCGAATAATCTGCTTGAAGGTAAAAGGGGAATCATTTTCGGTGCCCTTGACGATAAATCCATTGCCACGAAAGTGGCGGAGCAATGCGTGGCACAAGGCGCAAAAATCACCCTTACGAACGCGCCCGTTGCTTTTCGTTTCGGGGAAATCCAAAAATTGGCTGAAAGACTAGAGTGCGAGGCGATTCCCGCCGACGCTACGTCCTTGGAAGACTTGGAAAATCTTTTTGATACCTCTATGGAAGTACTAGGGGGTAAGATTGATTTTGTGTTGCACTCCATCGGGATGTCCTTGAACGTAAGAAAGAAGCGTGAGTATACCAACTTGAAATACGAGTGGATGCAAAAAACATTTGATATCTCCGCTATTTCCTTCCATAAGGTAATGCAGGTGGCATTCCAAAAGGAGGCGATGAATGAGTGGGGTTCCATCCTTGCGCTTTCCTACATCGCGGCACAACGTACCTTCCCGGATTATAATGAAATGGCGGAATCCAAGTCCTTGTTGGAATCCTTTGCCCGTAGTTTCGGGTACCACTTCGGAACCCATAATAAGGTTAGGGTGAATACCATTTCCCAATCACCTACCAAAACCACGGCAGGAAGCGGCGTAAAAGGTTTCGATGTTTTCTTTGACTACGCGGATAAGATGTCGCCCTTAGGTAATGCTTCGGCGGAGGCGTGCGCGGATTACTGCATTTTCATGTTTTCCGACCTTTCCCGCTATATTACCATGCAAAACCTTTTCCACGACGGCGGTTTCTCCAATATGGGGATGAATCCTTCCGTTTTGGATATATAAAACGTGAATTCCAAGGGAGGGCTTATTAAATCCTTCCCTTGGAGATCATATGTTCTCTTTCCTTCGTTTTTTAGGAAACCATCATGTAAATGCCGGGACGTTTCCGCTTACTCCTTTGCCTATTCCTCCTTGGATGCTCCTTGGGCGCTTTCGCGCAACGAGATGGTGGAGGTGGTGGAACGAGTCCTTTTCCCGGCCAGGAAACGGTTCAGTTCCCAAGGGATACGTCCAAAAATCGAGAACCGCTTCCGCCTTTGGAAATCGCGGTATATCACTCCCATGATCCGGAGCGTTTTTATGAATATCCTGATTCTACCCTCGATCATTTTTTTCAACAGTATCATCCCGCCTTTGAAACGGATGTTGATTTCCAACAACTCGGTAGCCTAGGAACACCGGCTCAAGCGGCATATTTTGGGGTGGAGGAGCGTTACGTACCAAGGATCGGTTTCAAGCAATTCGATTTGTATAACCGTCCGGTTGATTCCATTCGCTACTTCCGTATAAACCGTACTTTCTCCGATTTGGCTTACGAGCAAGGTCCTTCCAAGGACGACTTTATTTTCAAGGCGCTTTTTACCCGGAATCTTTCCAAGGAGTTTACCCTAAATATCGATTACCAACGCATTGCCCACCAAGGGATGTACAGCCGTCAAAAATCCAAGCACACCTCCTTGGCATTAAATGGTTCTTATTACCGGAAGGATGGCAGATTGCGCGGTTTTTATGCTTATTTGTTTAATAATAACCGACAGGAGGATAACGGGGGTATTACCACTGATACCTTGTTCAGTAATGAGTTTTACGATGATCGTATAGATATGCCCATTTTTACGGAAGCTGCTTTTACTTGGCGTCAAGAGCACACGGGTTCCGCTAGGCATTATTATGATTTGGTTCCGATAAAAAAGGACAGTACGGGTACCGTAATTCGCGAGCGCCGGTTTACCGCCGGGCATGAGGTTCGTTTTACGGCAGGGAAATACAAGTTTTTCGATGATAATCTAGCCGAGGATTCCTTGTATTACGGGGTTCTTCAAACGGATTCAAGGGGGCTCAGGAATTATGTGGAGTGGCAAAGGTTCGAGAATATCGTGGAACTTTCAACCTTTAAGACCAAGGAAGGTGAAGATGAGCCAAGGGATAAATTCGCGGTGGGTTTGCATCAAGTATACCAAAGAAGTGATTTTGAATTCAGGGATACCACTTTGAACGCCATTTACGTATTCGGTAAATGGGATATGAAACCCGCCAAGTTCTTGGATATTGGTGCTTACGCGCGGATTGGGGTCGGGAATACGGGGAGTGATTATATGGTAAAGGGACACCTGCGCCTGAATATGGGGAAAGCAGGGATTGTAGAAGGAAGCGTGGTAAATCAGCGTTATACGCCGGATTTAAACCATGCCAATATGTATATCACCCAAAGGGAGATTTATAATAACGACTTTCAAAAACCCATTACGACCACCATTAACGCCCGATATCATCTTCCTTCCACAAGGACAACGGCTGAATTAGGTTATCATTTATTGTCCAATTATATCTATCACGATACGCTGTCTTATGCCCGTCAAGCAAGCCAAGCTTTAAGTGTCTTGCAGATAAAAGGCAAGCAGGAATTACGCCTGGGTATTCTAGGCTTTGATAATATGGTAGCCCTTCAATTAGCGAATGATGATTTTATCCGGTTACCCGTACTTTCCGTGAAATCGAGCCTCTTTTTGGAGGGACGTCTTTTCAAGAAGGTCATGCTAATCCGTGGAGGTGTTGATTTTAAATGGAATACCGCATATTTCGCGGACGATTACCAAGCAGCAACCGGGCAGTTTCATTTACAAGATCAGGTAGAAATCGGTGCCTACCCTAATCTTGATGTTTTCACGAGTTTCAAGGTACAAACCTTCCGCTTTTACCTGAAACTAGAAAATATGACGGACCTGTTCACGGATCAAATCAATTACGCTACCCCTAGACGCCCCATGCCTGATTTCCACATTCGTTTTGGGGTTACTTGGCGGTTTTTGGATTAATCCCTGTGTGTTGCTTTTACCCGGTATGAATTCTAAATGATAATTATTCAAGAATGAATTAGCTTTATTCCATGAAAAAGTTTTTTCTCCTCTTTTGCCCTGTACTACTTATGACGGCTTGTATCCAAATGGCACCCCAGCCGGAAAGGGAATTTTCCGTTGAGGAAATGCCGCTATCAACGGAAGAGAGCGGTGAGTCTAATTTGTTCGTTGCGGAAGACGGAACGGCATATCTTTCTTGGGTAGAATATATCAATGATACCACGGATGCCCTAATGTATTCCGTTTTGGAATTTGGTGTATGGACGGATCCCAAGGAAATTTCAAGGGGTTCCGACTGGTTCGTGAATTGGGCGGATTTCCCTTCCATTGCCGTAAATGGTGATAGGATGGCGGTGCATTGGCTACAGAAGTCCGCAGGAGGGACTTATGATTATGATGTCCGTATTTCCGTTTCCGAAGACAAGGGGAAAACATGGGGCGAATCCTTCATTTTACATAAGGATGGTATTCCCGCTGAACATGGTTTTGTAAGTATGTTGCCTTACGGCGATGGTTTCTTTGCTACTTGGTTAGACGGAAGAAATACTAAGGGTGATAGCCATGATGTAGAAGCGGATAATCATGGTCACGGACATGGTGGGGCTATGACCTTACGAGGTACATTTTTTAAAAATAATGATACTTCCAATGATGGAGTTGAATTAGATAGTAGGATTTGCGAATGCTGTCAAACCGCTGCATATGTCCAAGAAAACGAAGTTTTAGTAGCGTATCGAGATAGATCAGAAGAAGAAATTCGTGATATTTCCATTGTTAAATATGAAGACGGGTTTTGGACAAAACCTCAAACGCCGAATCCGGATAATTGGAATATGACGGCTTGTCCGGTAAATGGTCCGGCTTTAGCGGGAAAAGGGGATGATGTGGTAATGGCGTGGTATACGGCACAAGCGGAGAAGCCTCGTGTTCAGATCGCGTTCTCAAGAAACGGCGGTCAGGATTTTTTTAATTCCCTTATGGTGGATGACGGGCGTCCTTTAGGAAGGGTAGATGTAATGATGACGGATTATAAATCCGCTATCGTCTCTTGGATGGAAGACAAAGGCGACGAGGCGGAAATCCGGATAGTTGAAATGAATTCCTCCGGTAAAATAGGGGAGAGCTTCACGGTTGCTACTACATCCTCTTCTCGCAAAAGCGGCTTTCCCGTTATGGGGAAAATACAAGATGGTATCCTCGTTTCCTGGACGGATGTGGATAGTACGGGGACTAGGGTGCGGTGCTCCCTAGTCAGGGGGTGACTTGGAGTCACCCCTTGACTACCGCGCCAAGTCACCCCTTCACCGGAGCAAGCCACCGCTCCGCGGTGTCCTCATCCCAGCCTTTCCGCTCAGCGTAATCCTTTACTTGATCCTCCTTGATTTCCCCCAGCCCGAAATAGCGGGATTCAGGGTGGGAGAAATACCAACCGCTAACCGACGCCGCAGGATACATGGCACAACTCTCCGTCAAGGAGATGCCGATGTTTTTCTCAACATCCAATAATTGGAATAAAGTGATTTTTTCCGTGTGTTCCGGACAAGCGGGATAACCGGGCGCAGGACGAATCCCCTGGTATTTTTCCGAAATAAGCGCGTCATTATCCAAGTTTTCCTCCTTGGCGTACGCCCAATGGATTTTGCGGACTTCAGCATGGGTTTTTTCCGCCAATGCCTCCGCAAAACGATCCGCCAAAGCTTTTAGCATAATAGCATCATAGTCATTATCCGCATCCTCGAATTCCTTGACTTTTCCTTCAATATCCAAGCCTGCCGTAACGGCAAAAGCACCGATGTAATCCTGTTTGCCTGAATCCTTTGGCGCAACAAAATCCGAAAGGCAATAACTCGCTTGTCCGGGTGCTTTCTTCCTTTGTTGCCTTAAATTTCTCAGCCATACTTCCCCATGATGAGGTTTTCCAACCTCATCACGCTCATCGTCTGGTTTTCCTTCCCCATTGTGTGGTTTTTCAACCACACAAACATCATCCCCCACGGAATTAGCGGGAAACAAACCAATAACCGCATTGGCACGAATCCATTTTTCCTTAACGATTTTCTCAAGCATGGCTTGGGCATCCTTGTAAAGGACAGTGGCTTGTTCGCCAACTACGTCATCCTCAAGGATAGCCGGGAACTTACCCCATATTTGCCAAGAGGAGAAAAATGGTGTCCAATCGATATAAGGAACGATATCCGCTAAAGGAATATCCTTGAAAACTTGAACGCCAAGCTTGGCAGGAACAGGCGGTGTGTAATTGTCCCAATCCAAGGAAAACTTGTTTTTGCGGGCTTGTTCCAAGGAGATGTATTTCTTGATTTGCTTTCGGTTCCCGAATTTCTCCTTGAGATCCTCGTATTCCAGTTTAATATTGCCAATGAAACGTTTGCTGTTGTCCCCAAGCAAATCCGAGGCAACGGTAACACTCTTGGAGGCATCCAATACATGCACAACGGCACCGGAATATTCTGGCGCGATTTTCACTGCGGTATGGGTTCTTGAAGTTGTGGCACCACCAATCAATAAAGGAACATTAAATCCTTGGCGATCCATTTCCTTTGCCACATGAACCATCTCGTCCAAACTAGGTGTAA
>JAHDDF010000536.1 GCA_020629475.1 Saprospiraceae bacterium | reverse complement strand
CAAAGGGATTTTCTGCTTCTTCGTAGTAGTGGGCGCATCCATTACCCTCGGGGCAGTGATTAATTTCTCCGATGCGATGGTATTTGCCATGATGTTCCCGAATATGATTGGTTTGTTCATTTTGGCGCCATTCGTTAAGGAGGAACTTACCAAATACAAAGCGGCGATTAAGGCGAAAGGCTTATAATTCCGCTTTTCGGATAATGAAACGGGGCTTTGGGATTTTATTAACCCAAAGCCCCGTTTTTATGTGGGGTTAAAGATTTATATTTAGGGGACTTTTGAGAAATAAGAAACTAAGGAGATGCGATCAATTTTATTTGGGACACTATTGGGAATATTACTTCCCTTAACCGGGTTTTGCCAAGGGGATATTACTGCCCCTGAAGCATTCGGTAAAACCATCCCCGAATTGGGGGATTCCGAGAAAAGGGATGTTTTAATTTACTTATTAGAGCAAGGGGAAGGTTCCTTGGATGAGGAATTAACACGATTTTTCAAGGAACTTCCGGCGGATAAACAGTTAACGGCACTGAATTATGCACGTTTTAAGGCGGATTTGCCCTTATTGGAGTCGGAAGAGGTGAAAGTGGTTGAGGCAGAGGTAATCGAGGAAACCAAGGAAGTTGAAGTTGAAGCTGAATTGGACCCGGACTCCGCCATTGAGGAAGAGCCTGAGGTATTGTGGGCGGAAGCTGAGTGGGATACCTTACTTTACGATTTTGGTGAAGTGGTTAGAGGTGATACCGTTTCTACCACCTTTACGGTAACCAGTGCCGGAAAGGTGCCCTTGGAACTTACCGATGCAAAAGCTTCCTGCGGTTGTACCATACCGGAGTATACCAAGGAGCCTATGGGCAAAGGGGAGCAAGGAAAAGTTACCGTTACTTTTGATTCCTCCAAGAAGAAAGGAAAATTCCACCAAGGAATAGTCGTATATAATAATACGGTAAACCGCAGGAGTATTATTTATATCAAAGGGATAGTGATTGACCCGCCACGGGAGCTTCCCGCTGAAACGGAGAAAAGTGAAAAGTAATGGGACGAGGATGGATCTTACCGGTTTTTGTATTCTTTTGCCTAAACCTTAAGGCAAACGATTGGATAGAGGTCACGTCCGAAACCCATGATATTCTTTCGGTTTCATTTTTAATTCTCGAATCCCCGGATTTGGCGGATGAGAATTGGTTGAAATTCGAGGTGGACAACAAATCAGGAAAAGCACTTCCCCTCTCGGATGCGTATTACCGGATAGATTTTGAAGTTTTTGATGGACAATCGGGGCTTCCCGTAAAAGCAGGAAGTGTTACCGGAAGAAATCCCTACGAATTCTTCGAGTCCGAAATGCCTGTGGTTCCGACTTCCGATTTTGTATTGCCGGCAGGGAAGCAAGACATTTCCCTACACCCAAGTTCCTTTGCCGCCGCGTTTTTAGGATTACCGGATGACAAAGGCTATAAAATATTATCAACCGTAAGTTTGAGTTTGGAGTCTCCGGGTAAGGTTTCTATTCTTTGGGAGGATTTAGAGTTTAGGTTTGATTGGGGAAAACCCAAGGATTCCGGTTTATTGGTCAAAAGAGCGAAGGATATATTAAATCAATCCCAAGGGGAATCATACCAACCATTCTTATTGGAAAGTTTACTTTCCGGCTTCAAGGGTCCTTCATCCTTGTCTTTAAAGGATTGCCTTTCCGCATTAGCTTCCCCGGGTTTCACGGGAGCATCAAGGGAGGTATTGTTGCAATATCTTAATCGTAATTTTTATTCGAATACCGAGCTTTCCTTGCATGCTAGAAAGGCATTGGAAAAGCATGATCGCCAAATGGTAAAAGACCTTTCCATGTTGCCGGCATTGCGCTTGGTTGATAAGGAAAAATTACTTCTTTCTTGCTACGATAACTTCAAGGGCAAAGGGGATAAATATGCTGTTTTGGAGGCCTTTTATGCCGGGATTTCGGATGCAAGTGTAGAAGGGAGAAGTGAATTTTTTAAAAGGGTAAGTAACGATTTTGAGAAAGAGTTCTCCTTGGATTTTTCAAAGCATTCTCCCACGCAAATGAAATCGGTTGCGGCGCCACTATTAATGTTAGGTATGACCGGCGCTCCCGAAGCAAGATCATTAATTTGCCGTTTTCTCTCTTGTACCACGGCTATCTCTGATAAAGGTTTAGTAGAAAAAGGAATGCTCCAAGAAAGGGTATGCGATATCGCTTACAAGTCTTTACAATTATTGGACGGGAAATCACCACAAGAAGGTTTTTCTTCCTCAAGTAAAAGGACCTCCGCTATCGAAAAAGAAAAGGAAGGGTGTAGGTAGAGAATTACGAATGGAACAATTACGAATTACGAATTACGAATGATTCAATTAGGAGTTAAGGATTGGGGGTTTTAATTGAGAACGGGGTAGAGACTTGTATCACAGGAGGTATAATTTTAAGGCATGATTTCTAGGTTTTATAGGGGTGTTCTTTTTCTATCTGCAGTGTTTTTCTTTTCGTGTTTTGCTTCTAAATCAATA
>JAHDDF010000535.1 GCA_020629475.1 Saprospiraceae bacterium | reverse complement strand
GTCGAATTGGTCAATTTACTATCCACTAACCAAGGGTTATACACTTTTAGCATACGGTAGCTTAAACCGTAGTTTGCCGCCCAATCGCCCCAATTGGCTACCGCACCGGGCACCTCTACTTGAACCGTTGGCGGAAATGGATCGTATTTTTCATGGTCATCCACGTAGAATCCGTAACGATAAGGGTTTTGATGTACCTGCTTGATGGCGGCAATGCGAAAAACATAACGGCTCGTCTCGGCATTCAAGTTTAGATCAAAATACGTTTTAGCCCTTTGGGCGGTAATGTTTTTATTTAACCCTGCCTCACCCATATTATATGCGGCAGCGGCAAGCGTCCAAGAACCGAACCTGTTCTTCAGGTGCTTCAAATATTTGCAAGCGGCACGGGTTGATTTTTCCGTATGTAAACGCTCATCAACTTCCGAATTAACGGTAAGCCCGTAACTTTTCCCCGTGGTTTTCATGAATTGCCACAAACCTTTTGCTCCTGCGGGGCTACGAACATTACGTAAACCGCTTTCCGCAACGGCAAGGTATTTCAAATCATCCGGGACGCCTTCCTCCGCCAAGATTCTTTCAATCGTAGGGAAATAACGCTTCGCTAATTTTAGGTGCTGTACGGTACTGGAATGGTAATAGGAATTCACGAGTAACTCACGATCCAAGCGTTCTTTTACGTCAAAATTATCCAAGGGCAGTGCCTCACCGCAAAAATCCAAGTAATCCGGAATAGGGGCGGCACGTACGATTTGAGGTAAATCACCACCGATCTCGATTTTTTTCTCTTCCCCTTCCTCAAAGGAACCGGTACCGGAATCAGAGTAAGAACTAAAAACTACAAAACCGCAAAAAAACACCAACAAAAGCCCAAGGGACCATCCAATCCTTTTCATGCACAAAACGTTTTTAGGAGGTAATCCTCCATTCTCAAAAATACTCCCTTGCCTTTTTTCTCTCTTGCCTAAAGTCTATGCCTTTATTTCTTCGGGACACGCGGACGCTTAAACACCGGAACGGTAGAGCAAGGCTCGCCGTACATGATGCTTTTCGCATAGGGTCTTAACCTAGAGGTAAGTTCCGTATATGCGGAAGCCGGAACGGGTTTATCACTACAACCCTTTATCACGATACGCTTCCCTTCGTACTCGGAAAAATCCAAGGTGGACAATGCCTCCGAATATTTTACCGCCAAAAATGATGCCTTTTCCCCTTGGAAAACGGAGGCGGTTACCGGTTCCGCGTAAGATGCCACCAACATGTAAGCCCACATGGGTATAATGGCATCCACGGAACAATATACCAAAAGGTGCTTCCCCGCGTACACGGACCAATCATGCTCCTTCAACGCAGCACGAAAATCTTTCTCCTTGAGGATCATTTCCATAAAAAGAAAATCCTTCAAATCAAAAGAAACCATTTCCCCTTCCGGATAATACTCCTCTAGATTAATGGTAATCAAACCACTATTAGCAACCCTATTCACCAATGGCTTATCAATGTCCATATCTTTTTTCTTTTCCTTGACCACAAGGAGGAAATCCGGTATTTCCGGGAATATCCTCTAATATATAACTTCCCCGAAGCAAGTAAAGTTACAAGAAGGGGGAATTAAAAATTTCCTAAAAAAGAAAGAGGCTGACCGCATGCGGTCAGCCTCTTTCCAAAACCAAAGAGCAATATTAATAATGCTCGCTTCGGTTATCCTCGATTCCTACCTCCTTACGAATCGCCTGTAACAGGTTACCCGTAATCTGCCCGGAATACGTTTGATTTAAAGTATTCTTCAAGGTAGCTACGTTCGCCTCCCCTACGGTTGGTTCGGTTAGGCATTTCACAACGAAAACACCCGCCGTACCACCGATTGGTGCGGAAACCTCACCGGCTTTCAAACCGAATGCTTTTGCGATAACCTTTGGCTCGTTCAATCCCCCCCCAAATTGGTTGCCTCCTTGCGGAATAGGTCCATTATAACGAAGATTAGCTGAATCCACCTCTACCTCCTCGAACATTGCCGCGATAGCGGAAAGATCGTTGTTGGCTCCAATCTTGCCTTTAAGTACATCCGTTTTCTTACGGTTCAGTACTTCTACCTCGATTGCCTCCTTCACGTCGGCTACGCTTGGTACACCCGCTTTATTGCGACTCTTCAAGCCTACGATAACGTACTTGTTCTCGTAGTATGGCTGTGCATTGGTAAAACGGTAAACATCCGGCGCAACATCACCCGCGTCCGCATCTTTCGCCCATTTCATGATATCCCTTACGGATTGTCCCAATCCAAGACCATTAATATTGAACGCGTTATCCTCTAAAGGAAGTGACGTAGTCATTTCCGCTTCACCGGATTCACCAATCACCTTTCTTAGTTCCTCCAAGGAACCCACATCGGATGCAATGGTTAAGGCTTTACGATAAACCGCCTTTTGCGTTTCCTTGGAAGGAACGATATCCTTATCCACATAAGCTACTTTCACTGCTTGTGTACCACTGATTTCACGATCGGTAACTTCCACCAAGTGAAC
>JAHDDF010000534.1 GCA_020629475.1 Saprospiraceae bacterium | reverse complement strand
TCGGACACCTTTGCTTCCAAGATGTTGCGTAGGTTACGAAGCATTGCCATGTAACCCAGGCGCTTACTCAAAATCAGGTCTTCCCAGGAAGCACGCTTGGCGATTGCCTTTTCTTCGGCATTCTTAGCGTTCTTTCCCGCTTCGGTCAACTTGGCTTCCCAAGTATTCTTGTTTCGTAGTGTTCCCGCAATCAAGGACGCCAATGCTTCAGCGTTCTTTTCGGTTGGCTTAGGGTGAATCATGTTCACCAAGTCCACCAACTTTACGGCGTTGTTCTCCCCTCGGTACTTCGCCAATTGGTAACCGTCGAAACGGTTGAAAGCCTTGGAGAATCCACGCTTCATGGCGTTACCGATTTTTCCGCCTTTACCGATGTGGTACGCGGCAATCTCGGTCATGTCATCCGGACGAACGATTACCTTCTCGTAGAAGTTGGTAGCGTATGCCTTTCCGGAAAGTTCCTTTCCGATTTCGGATGCCATCACGTGACTTACGCTTCGCATATTGAAAACGGTACGGGAATAAATCACCGCCTTGGCTACGAATTCCTTGTCTTTGATTTGGTGCATCAATTCCACCAAGCGCTTCACGGTATCCTTACCCTTTCGGTAGTACGCGTCCTCCACGAAAGTGGTCAACATGGTAGAGACCAACTCGTATCGTTCATCGTACTTGAATGCCTTTGCTCCCATGTGGTTAACAGTCGCACGGCGTTCCTTCTTCTTGAAATTGAACTTAGACATGAGTTTTGGGGAATTAATAATTAAGAATGATTAATGAAAAATGATTTTACCCATTCTTAATTATTCATTTTTAATTGTTCATTAATTAGTGGCAACACGGGAATCGAACCCTGCCCTCCGGTGCTTCAAACCGATGCGCTCACCTTGTGCGCTATGTTGCCGTTTGTAATAATTAAAAGTGAATAATTAATAATTAAAGAGTTACCCCTCCCCCATTTTCAAATAGGTCTTAATCAAATATTCATTTGCGAGAAAGGTAGGATTCGAACCTACAGCCAATGGTTTTGGAGACCACTACTCTGCCAATTGAGCTACTTTCCCTTTTTAATGAAGAATTAAAAATTATTAATTCTTCATTTTTAATTAAAAAAAGGCTTGAGATTAAAGCCGTTTTCGGTTGCGCTTTCTACGGATTATGACCCAGTTTGCAAGCCTTGGGTGTTCCCGTATTATCCACCCTTTTCCGTCGCCGGAGCCGGGTACGTAACCAGTGCCGTAAATTGTTAGGTTCATTATGGCTGATCGGCATCTTAGACGTGACCTGTATAGCGGCTTTTATACCGCGCTTTACAGCCGAGTGAGGTTGGTCCTCCGTCATTAACAAGCGTTCCCCGGGTCGCCCCGAAGCCGGCTTGAGCGAATGTCTACCGCCCACGTGCATCTTGCGGATGCGCGCAGCCCATATGTTTCAATGGGTTTAGGCACCTACTACACCATAATGCCCGGAACTTTTGCTGACTTCATTAAATCCTGACAAGATTTCGAACTTTCAGATAAAAGTTGTTCGGACATTTAGAAGAAGTGTTCCGGGCAAGGCTTCGTAGATTTTAGCCCACGAAATACCGGACTCCTTCCTGCGAACCTCCCGATTCACAGCGCTTTAGGACATCGATCCGTTACCGGACGGATGACCTTGTTGCTGGACACCGCCTTGGAATGATGGATAGTCACTCCAGGACAAATACCCTACGACTTCCCCTATCGGTGTCTCCACCTCAACCCGGATATCCTTCCTCGGGTATACCGTTCCCTCTCCCTCAGCGGTCGCCCCTGGGAGAATGGACGCGGCATGTTCGTCGCTTGTTTGCTCAAGCTCCCGGAAAGCTTCCGAAAACCCCGCAGATTGTTACTTCAAGTCTGCGGTTTATACTTGTTACCAAGTTTATTTTTAGGCTTTCGCCAAGGACAGCAAACTGCCCGGTATATCAAACAATTTTAAACAGGTAATCGGAAATTATCCATTTCAAACCATTCGATATATAGTTGCGATGACCGGATTCGAACCAGTGCTCTCCCACGTATCAGGCGGGCGCCTTAACCAAGCTTGGCCACATCGCAGTTTAATGAAGAATTAAAAATTAAGAATGAATAATGTCTTCCATTTTTAATTCTTAATTATTCATTTTTAATTTCAAATTGAGCATCAAGACGGCTTCGAACCCCCACCCTCTTTATTACAAGTAAAGTGCTCTGCCAATTGAGCTATTGATGCTTTTTAATTAAGAATAGAGAATGAACAATTAATAATTATTCATTTTTAATTCTTAATTGAATATTGCGGGCACGGTTGGACTTGAACCAACAGCCTTCCGGTTAACAGCCGGTTGCTCCACCATTGAGCTACGAACCCGTGACTTAATGAAGAATTAAGAATGAGTAATGAAAAATGTAATTATTAATTTTTCATTTTTAATTATTCATTAAAGTGTGGTGCGGGTGGGAGTCGAACCCACGATCTTCCGGGTGTAAGCCGGGCGCCTTGAACCATCTTGGCCACCTCACCG
>JAHDDF010000054.1:7941-15935 GCA_020629475.1 Saprospiraceae bacterium | reverse complement strand
CTTTTGAAAAGAACCTGGACAAGAATTGGATTCCCGGAAGTTATAAATCCAAGGATGGTCGTTTTGCCAAGAATAAACCTTTCCCTTTCCTCAAGAAATTATCAGCGGAACGATACGCGGCTTTTCAAGAGAGTCTTTATGAGTTTCCCGGTTTTTTTGTTCAAATGAGGAATATCCGAAATTACCCGCATCCGGCAGGGGCACACGTTTTAGGTTATATCAATGAGGTAACCCAAATCCAAATAGACCAATCCAAGGAGCGTGCGAAGGAGGATAAAACCGCTATAATTTATGAACGCGGGGATTATATCGGGGCAAAGGGGCTTGAGGCACAATACGAGGCATTACTCCGTGGGGAGAAGGGTAACCAAGAGGTAATGAAGGATAATCTTGGGCGGATCCAAGGAAATTGGAAAGGTGGCGTAAGTAAGTCCGCGGTTTCCGGTTCTAATTTGGTCAGCACCTTGGATATCGAATTACAGATGTACGCCGAGAAACTCATGCGGAATAAACGCGGGAGCGTTGTGGCAATCGAACCCTCAACCGGGGAGATTCTTGCCATGGTGAGTACGCCTACTTATGATCCTAATCTTCTTACGATTAACCGTGAGCGCGGGAAAGCATTTTCCGCATTGGTTCAAGATACCCTTAAGCCATTTTATGACCGTTCATTAATGGCGCAGTATCCCCCGGGTTCCATTTTTAAAACGGTTATGTCCTTGGTAGGAATGGAAACCGGTGTTTGGCATGAAAACCGGGGTTTTTCCTGCGGAGGGGGCTATAATTATGGTGGTAGTAGACCCTTAGGCTGTCATGGTCATATCTATCCGGGTAATGTTAAAACCGCCCTGCAACACTCCTGTAATTCCTACTATTGCCAGCTTTTCAGGGACGTGGTGGAACAGTACGGGTACAAGAACGCGAACCAAGGTTTGGATACCTTGGTATACTATCTGGAACAATTCGGTTTAGGACAAAAATTGGGCGTGGACGTACCCAATGAAAAAGCGGGTAATATCCCGGATGCCTCCTACTACAACCGGATGTATCCCAAGAACAAGGGCGGATGGAAAGCGCCTACGATTATCTCCATAGCCATTGGGCAAGGGGAAATTCAAATGACAACTCTCCAAATGGCGAATCTTGCTGCCGCCATAGCGAATAAGGGATGGTATATTACCCCTCATCTGGGAAAAGGTGTCCTCAGAAATGATACGCTGTATAGGGAGGATTTTGGATTCTCGAGGGTTCAAACGGAAATTTCCAAGGGCTTTTTTGATAGCGTCCATGACGGCATGGAACTTGCCGTAACATCAGGGACGGCAAGGATGGCTCAAATCCCGGATATTGCATTCTGCGGAAAAACAGGAACTTCCGAAAACCCTCACGGAAAGGATCACTCCGTATTTTTTGCGTTTGGTCCCAAGGAGAATCCGGAAATAGCCATTGCTGTTTTTGTCGAGAACGCCGGATTCGGAGGAACATATGCCGCGCCGATTGCAGGGCTGTTGTCGGAATTTTATCTCAAGGACGGAACCATTGATGAAAGTAAGCAATGGATTGAGGATAAAATGCTAGCCGCCGACCTGTTACACGAGAAATAGGTTTTTGTGACAGGGTTAATTTTTCATATAAAAATTATGAATTATTTAGATATGAAAAGTTGGTTTGTTTACCAGCTGTATACATATTTGTAAAATATTAAATGGTATAGTCTTTGTTTTGTTTTGTATGTGGCTTTATTCGCATTTCGGGAATTTATAGGCGTCACAAAAGACCCAAAATTGAAAAGAAGTGATTTCCGGAAACATTCACCTTTATACGCGAGAGAGCCACGGCTTGCATCAATACAAAACATACAAACGACATGAAAAAACTAGTCTTAACATTCGCGCTGTTTTCTACTTTCCTTTCCCTTAAGGCTGATGTTGTTTTCCAATCCTTCGTAGTCGGGGATGATTTCGGTATCGGAAACTTCTTGGAGTGGGTAACCGTCGAGGAAATCGACAATGATATTTTTAAAATTGAAAAATCCACTGACGGAGGCGATTTCGTGGAAATCGGTGAAGTAAAAGGAATCGGTAATTCCGCTGATGAGCAGAAATATACTTTCCTTGATTTGAACGCTAGAAAGGGTCGTTCCTTATATAGGATTCGTCAAGTAGATGTTGGCGGAGACCAAAGCTTCTCCCACACGGTTGTGGTAAATAAGGAGAGCGAGAATAAATTCATGGTGGCACGTATCATCAATCCTTTGAACAGCAGTTCCGTTGAATTGCAAATCGATGCCATCGAGGATGTTGAATTGAAGTACTCCATCCGCGATATGAAGGGTGATGTATTACAAGAGGAGACCATGTTCGCGAACGCGGGCTTGAGCAATATCGTTTTTGATTTGAAAGCTTATGCCGATGGTCCTTATAAATTAGCACTGGTAGCAGGTGACGAGGAAGAGATGATTACCATCCGTAAATCCTCCAACGATTCCGCCAAGCCGCCTGTGGCAAGCAAGAATTAATCGTTAATAAACACGGTCAATTATATTAAAAACGCCTTCCGGATTACGGAGGGCGTTTTTCGTTTATCTATCTAATCCAACTCTGTGGATTCAAGCGGGTTTGGAGTCGCCAGATTTCGAAATGCAATTCCGTTTTACCGGATGATTTATCCGTGGCGACATTACCTATTACATCGCCCTTGGAAACGGAATCACCCTTCTTAACCGTATGATCCGCCAATTTGGAGTATAAGGAATAATATTCCCCGTGCCCTACTACTACGATATAATCCGCGCCTTGAACAAACCGAACGGCAAGTACTTCCCCGTCATGAACCGCCTTAGCCTGCGAGCCTTTCCGGCAAAGGATATCGATGCCGCTGTTGTTGATCATGACGTCGGGGATAGTGGGGTGTGCCTGTTTCCCGAAATAACCGGAAATGGTACCCTGTACCGGTCTAGGGAGTTTCCCCTTCATGGATTTAAAATCCTTGGTGGCACCGGGAACGGAGGGCGTCGAGGGACTATCGGGTTTCGTCCTGGTCCGATTGGAAACCATACCCTCTTCTAAAATTCCTTCAATGGCAATATTCAAGGACTCATGCTTGGCGTTTTTCTCCTTTATACTTGCCTTGAGATTTTTCTCGTTCCGCTTGAGTTCCTGAAGGAGGCTATCCTTCTTTTTTAGTTCTTTTTGTAAGGCGGATAACTGTTGTTTTTCATTATTCAACAATTCCTCCTTTTGAAGCTTGCGTTCTTCCTTTAGTTTGATTTTGCGTTCCAAGGACTCACGGGTAGCAATAATCCTATCCGCTTGGTGCTGTCTGTATTTATCGTACTGTTTAAGGTATTGCCAGCGCTTGTAGGTTTTATTAAAATCATCGGAGGAGAAAAGGAAAAGAAGATCCGTTTTCATGAGTTTCCGCATATAGGCGGATCGAAGCATGGCTGAATAATCATCCTTAAGACGCTCGATATCCTCCTCCAATAAACCGATAACTTCCGTGGTCCGTTCAATACTACCGTCAATGTATTCTAATTCCTTTTTTATAATGCCTACTAATTCTTTACGTGTCTTGATTTGTTGTTTCAAGGCGAGATAGCGCTCGTAGGTAAGTTGTTTGTTGGTTTCCGTTTCCTTGAGTAGCTTATCCGTTGCTTTTATGTCCTTTATGAGTTGCTTACGCTTCCCTTCAAGTTCCTTTCGTTCTTGGGCATAGGAAGGTATCGCCGTAAAGGCGATGAAAATAAAAACAAGACAAGTATTAATCCACCCGTGCATAGTCATCCGGTATTCTGAAGGATAAAGTGGAAGGTTTATTGACCGCCACCCTGGAAAAATCCATTTCAACCTCCAATTTACCGGTTTCCCGGGTAAAGATTTTGATTTCCCTTTCATAAGGGATAACCAAGCCCTCCCCTTCAGTTTTGAATTTCCCGAATGAACAAGCTAGTTCCCTGTTTTCCCGGCTTTGGAACATTTTGACTTTCTCGGTGAGGTAAGTCTCCCCGTTCAAAAAAATATCCGAGATCAAGCCTTGATATTCTTCCGTGAGAACGTAATTGGATTTCTTGATATCTACATCGGGTTTTTTATCGGATATGCGTACGGCTTGCCCAAGAATAAGCTTATACAGTTTCCTGAAATCCTCGAGGTTGTCGCCCGTATCAGGTAGACCTGAAAGCTCCCTCACGTAGTCAAAGGATTTGATCATATAATTTTTATCCAAACGGTTTACCAGGTAAACCGAGTCCGGGGTTACCATCAATCTTCCTCCTTCAAAACCGAGCTTCCTGACGCTCATCCAAATGGCGCTATCCTGCTTCATTCGGATTTGGACACTTCCTTTGGTGGTTCCCGAACCATCAATCAACTTTATGTCGCCCTTGGCAAGGAACCAATCGGCGGTACCGTTATACCGCTCCATTTTATCCAATAGATAATTGGCGGAACGCTTTTTTAACTTACCGCTTTCGCTGGTTCCGTCCTTGGATGATTTACAGGAACCGAGCAGAAATATGGTGCCCAAAAGAAACAGGGGAATGAATTTGGCTCTCATTTGCAGGGACATTGTTAATGACTTTCGGTTAAAACAAACCGTTTTTTCCTTTTGATGCGGAATATCACGGTAATTAATGGGATAACCGATTTAAATCTTTGTAAATTGCCCTACTATATAAAAATCGGCAAAAATTACAATGAGCAACCTACCGAAAAGATATGTTTTTTCGGACTATGAATCCCTCTTAAAAGTGGACTTCGCTAAGCTCCGAAAGGTCTGCAACAAAGTGTTTATCTTGGTTGACCCTGAAATAGATTCCATTCCGGTGGAAGTCGTTATCCAAGCACAGAGTTTGGGTAAACGTGTGAAATGGATTGCTGCTGAAGACGAGGCGGAAACGGGTTTCCACCACCATCTTTCCTTTTTATTAGGGCAAATGCATGAACGTACGGAGTCGAACGTCGAGTTCGCCGTTTTATCCGATTCCGATTCCTTGGATACCCTTATTCATTTTATTAATGAGGACGGGAGAAGCTGTTTGAGGGTGAAAACTCAAGCTGCCCAAGAGGAAGGCCCGGAAAATATCCAAGAATTAAGGAAGAAATCCGAAAGTAATTTCAATGAAGGCGAATCCGCCATTTCTCCTATTCGCTCTATCAAATAGCCTTATAATCCGCCCCCGAATCTGGGGAATACCACATTGTTATACACGGAACCAAAGGTGTAGTTGATGCCGAAACTACCCCAGAAGGTAAAGTTGGTGGCTACCTCCCGTTGTTGAAGGAGGAAATCTTCCGTCGTGATACCCGCACCGATGAGGGAAATTTGATCCCGTATCAAGGAGACATTTCCTGAAACCCTGAAATTTAATCCCTTCACGATTCTCACGTTTACACCGCCGTAAAGCCCGATTCTGTAAAGCTTAGGATCGTGGAAATAATGTGAGCCGTCCAAGGAAGCATCCACCGAGCCCCACTTGGATTGGATCGCATAGCTAATCTCAAAATTATTACGGAAAAGGAGCTCTTCGGTTTTGCCGTAAATGGTGGTATCCGCGTAAATATTGTAAGCAGCGGCAGGTGAATAAGAAAAACGCAATTCCCGGATATTGGTTTCCTCGTAAGGATAGAAATTGTATTCAATCGCGGGTCCGGCAAGGGCGCCAAATTTAATATTGCTGAAATTGGAGGAATTGAGGTTTACTCTTCCTCCCACTGACCAATGATCATTCAGTGCTCGTATAAGATATTGACGGAAACCAAAAGAGTGGTTTTGGAATACGAGAAAATCATCTTCACCGTCTTCATCGTCATCTATGCCTTCAAATATGAATTTGTCCCGGTTTAAATTTCCCCAAAGCCTAAAATGGAGTTTCCAAGTATCGGTAACACGGGTGGCGGTAATTCTTCCGTTCGTGGATATACTACGATAGGAGGATTGACCATTAAACCAGCCATTGGCACCAATATTATATACCCAACTGTTCCAAGGATCTTTTTCTTTCTCTTTCGTCTTCTCTTCCCCCGCGTCGGAATTCTCGTCCGGGCTTGGCGCATCAAAATTCACCGAAATTTGCTCAAATACCCCTGAATTAGCGACATAAGGCATTAAGCCCGCTTTTAACCGTTTTACCATTAAATCACGTCGCTCCACGCTGGTCATGGTAGGATCCGTGGTATAGGTTAAATCCGCTTTTTGCCCTTCGAATTCTTTTTGTCCTTCGAATTTTAAAACGAATTCAGAGCCTCCGCTGCCCGTGCTTTGTTGTGTAACAAGGATGTAAACATCCGCGTCCGTTACATCCCGCATGTAATTCACGAAGGAAATTTCCTGTTTGATGAATTGCATATCGCAAGACCAGTTGCAATCCAAAAAGATATTAATGGCATCTTCCCGGAATTCAGTACCCGTATTTTGGGCTTGAAGGAATAAAGGGAAAAGTAAAAGGGCGAGCAGGGATTGGAATTTCATGTGGTGGATTTTCAAGGTATTTAGATAGTACCATAATGAAACGATACTGTTTCGTAACAATAAAGTTGCAAAGTAAATTTCTTGAGGTAATATTTTAACATCTTCCGAGTAGTTGATAATTAAGGAGTTAGATATTTTTTTTGATGAATCCGTAACATTTCAGGTAATGGCTTCGTCGTTTGGTTGTAATGCGTATGAAAGACTTTGCACATACTGTTGATAGCCTGAAAGATACCTTGTACCGCTTCTCCTTGAGGATAGTGGGCAGGACCGATGAGGCTGAGGACGTTGTCCAAGAGGTATTCGTAAAGCTTTGGCAAAAAAGGAAGGAGTTTACGGGCGTAAAAAATCTGGAGGCAATGCTCATGAAAATGGCAAAAAATCTCTCCATTGATAAGACACGCTCCAAGCATCGCGGGCTTATGAGCATCGCGGAAACCACTCCTACTTCTTACGAAGCCTCTTCCGAGGGGCAACTTGAAGCAAAGGACGCCTTGGATAGAGTGGGGAAACTGCTTGAATCCCTTCCTTTGAAGCAACGCATGGTTTTCCAACTCCGCGACATTGAAGAAAAAACCTACAAGGAAATCGCGGAAATCATGGAAATCCCCGAAGCACAGGTAAAAGTAAATTTACACCGTGCCCGGACATTTATAAGACAAGAACTACTCAAAGCGGATGCATATGGGCTTTAAAAACCTTGACATATTACTTGAAAAATATCTAGCGGGTGAAACCACCTTGGAGGAAGAGCGCCAACTCAAGGCTTATTTTTCCAAAGAGGATGTTCCTGCAGAGTATGAATCCTACAAGAAAATTTTCGCCTTTACGGCGAAGGAAATCCAACTAACGCCAAGGGAAACCATTAAGGCTGATATCAAGGAAGGAATTACGCCTTCAAGATTCAGAAGGAATAGCTTGAGGGGAATTGCCGCGGCTATCTCGATATTCTTGGTTTCAATGGCGGTTTATTTCACTATCCCTCAAAACTCAACCAAAACTTACGCGTCCGTAAAGGAAATAGATAATCCTGAGGAAGCATACGCCATAGCCAAGGAAGCCTTGTATTTGGTATCCTCTAAATTAAACAACGGCGCCGCTAAAGCGGCGGAAAGCGTGGAGCGCGTGAAAACCATTAACCTCTACGTAAAGGAAAAATAATCTCAAAGGGGCGAAGGTGCACCAAGCCCCGGCAAGATGTATTTCACAACCGGAAATTCATTTATCATGAAAAAAATATCAATCACCATCGTTGCCCTTTGCTGGGCATTATTCGCCTTCGGGCAAAACGATGCCATCTCCAAGTATTTCGAACAATACATGGATGACCCCGATTTTACCACCGTTTATATCTCCGGAAAAATGTTTTCCATGTTCGCGGATATAGATGAGGACCAAGAGGAGGACGTCAAACTGGCATTGGAAGGTATCAAGGGCTTACGCATTCTTACCACGGATGTCCGTGACGGAAAAGCCCTCTATAAGGAAGCTTTCGATAAATTCCACACCGAGGACTACGAGGA
>JAHDDF010000054.1:0-7841 GCA_020629475.1 Saprospiraceae bacterium | reverse complement strand
GTCATCCCCATGCTTGCCATTGCCCAAGATTCCAACAAGGTAATAGAAAGCTTTTACGATAAGTACAAGGCGAAAGAAGACGTAACCCACATCAAACTGAAAGGATGGGTCATAAATCTAGCCGCTAAGTTCGCGGACGATGAGGATGCCAAGCGCGTACTCAAGAAAATTTCGAAACTCCGTGTTTTGGTCATGGAAGACGGGAACATCGTAAACGATACGGATCGTAAAATCCTAGGACGTGCCCTCCGCACGGATGATTTCGAAGACTTGGTATACGTCCGGGATGGCGAAACCAAAATCAGTATAAAAATGAGGGAGCACAAAGGCGTAATCACCAATGTCTTCCTCACGGTGGATGATCCGGATGGATTTATCCTTCTCAGCCTGGAAGGGGAATTACTTTGGAAAGACCTCCAAGAGTTGGAAATAGACGTGGAAGGTGCCGAGCACCTTAAAAAAATTCCTAAAAACCGTCCCCGCGCGTAAACATACCGTTGGATAGTGAATTGAACCGGCAGGGCTCCATTTAAGGGGTCCTGCCTTTTTCTTTGGGGCATCTTTCCCCGGAAACACTTAATTTTCCGGATGACTTAGGTCCCCACCGAATGGAAATAAGAAGAGTTTTTGATATTCCCTTGTTCCGCTCCTTAGGTAATTCCCAAAAGGAGGCGGCAGTCATCCGCTCCGATATCGGAAGGAAGGCATACTCGACGAATAAGCTTTCGGAAGAAGCCATGCGCGTTACCGCCGGGGCATTGGACAAAGGCTTGGAAAGAGGGGATAAAGTACTTCTTATAGCCAAGCACCCGGATCCGGAATGGCTTTTTTTTGATATCGGTTTGCAACAAGCCGGTGTTATCCCCGTTCCGCTTTCCCCGCAACTCAGTGAGGCAAATCTTACTTCCATTATTATAGAAACCAAGGCGAAGTATGCCATCGTAGCTGATAGGGAAGTGCATGATTTAATCGCAGGAATTAATGAAAGACTAAAATCCATTCGAGGGATATATTCCTTGGAGGCTACACCGGATATCCCGGATAAGGAAGAGTTTAAAAGCACGCCTGATGCCAAGCATCTTGCCGCTTTCGAAACCTTTAAGGCAGCCATTCATGAAGATGATACAGCCACTATCGTATATACGGAAGGAACCCGGGATAAACCCAAGGGCGTAATCTTATCCCACAAGAATCTGGTAAGTGCCGCAAGGGCATTGAATGAAGCATTTCCCGTTTCCTTTGATCAAAGGACGATTAGTATGCTGCCCCTCTATTATATAACGGAACGTGTAGCATTGTATAGTTATTTAATAGCGGGAGCAAGCATACATTTTATCCGAAGAAACAAGGAGTTGTTCTCGGAAATCAAGTCGGTGCGTCCTCATTACTTTGTAACACTTCCCTCCGTTTTGGAAGAGTTTTATGCCGCTATTATAGAAAACATGAAGAGTGGCAGCGAGGCATCCAAGCGGCGGAATCTAACCGCTATACGGATTGGCAGGGAATATCGGAATTATGATAAACTTTCCTTGCCGTATTATTTTAAGCTCAAGTGGGCGGATATTATGGTTTTTCGGGATTGGCGTAAATTTTTCGGTTCTAAAATCGAGGGTATCCTTGTAGGAACCGATGCCGTATCCCCTTCTTTGGCACGGCTATTCTCAGCTGCTGGAATCGATATCCGGGAAGGCTACGGAATGACGGAAACCGCGGGCTTGGTTTCGTTAAACCGTTTCCGCTTAAATCAAGTGAATTTTGGATCGGTAGGAAAACCCCTGGAAGGGGTTGAAATAAAAATTGAGGAACCCAAAGAAGGTTTTTCCTATGGAGAAATATTGATTAAATCAAATCAGGTGGCGAAATCCTACTTGGATGAAAACGAGAACCAAGGAAAATTCACGGATGGTTGGCTCCGGACGGGTGACCTAGGACGCTTTACCAAGCGCAAAGGGTTTCTCCAAATCGCCGGAAAGGCGGAAGAACTTATCCGCCTGGAAAATGATGGCTTGATACACCCGGTTTTTTTGGAGAAAAATTTGAGGAATTCTCCCTTTGTGGGGCAGTGCATGGTTCTAGGAGAAAATCGTCCATTTGCTTCCGCGCTTATCGTACCATCTTTTACCAACTTGTTCCTTAGGTTCCTAAAGGATAAGACCTTTGGTTCAAACGAGGAAGTAACCAAGGACCCGGATGTTATTGATCTTTTTAGGCGGGAAATCCAAAACATGAACCAGTGGTTAAAGCCGGAGGAACACATCGCCAAGTTCCGTTTGTTATCCAATCCTTGGACCATAGAAACGGGAGAACTTTCCTACGGTTTGAAAAAGAAAAGGGACTTTATCGAGGTTCAGTACGGCGAATTTATTTCCGAAATGTACGATTCCAAAACCGGGGATTGATTATCGTGTTTATTACTATGTTGTTACGGCTTAAATCGCTAATATTAAGTTGTATTTTATTTTTTTCAAGGAATAGAAGTAAGAGATAAGATTTTACGGTAGGCCTACTTTGGTTACAAAGGTTCTGATTTCTCATTTTTAAAAAATGAAATCACTTTAAGTTAAAGGTTCCGGAATCTTCCTTCTTACCTCTTCCGAATAAAAACCATCGGACTAAAATATGGAACCGGCTTTCACGCGTCTGTTTGAAATCGCACATTATCAAAACGATAATTTTCCGCAGAAGGAATCCTTGGGTCACCGTGTAAACGGGGAGTGGGTTTTTTACTCCACCCAAGAAATAATTGACCTAGCCAATAACGTAAGTTTAGGCTTGATGAAAATGGGAGTTGAAAAAGGGGATAAGGTTACCCTTATTTCATACAACAACCGACCAGAGTGGAAAATCGTGGAAATGGGAGTCCATCAAATCGGAGCGGTTACCGTTCCGGTTTATCCTACCATTGCCCCATCGGATTATGAATATATCTTTAATGACGCAGGCGTGAAGTACGTCTTCGTCGGTCCCGGGGATCTTGCCGATAAGGTAAAGGCAACCGCTCCTAAGGTTCCTTCCTTTAAAGGTCTTTTTACCTTCGAGAAAGAGGACGGTTTGGACTTTTGGGAAGATATGTTCGAAGGAGGTGATGAAGCTTCCCTAGCCGAGTTGGAAAAAAGAAAAGCCGAGGTGGATGAGCAAGACCTAGCGGTTTTGATTTATACCTCCGGTACCACGGGCTTACCCAAAGGCGTGATGCTTACGCACCACAACTTGGTATCCAACCTTAAATCCGCTTTGCCTTTGCTTCCGTTGCAGCCGGGTGAGCGCGCCTTAAGCTTCCTCCCTTTGTGCCACATTTTTGAGTGTACTTGTTCCAATGCATACCTAGCCAAAGGCATCAAAGTCGGGTTTACCGGTGTGAAAAACCTAGGAGGGGATGAAGGTGATATCAAATCCTTCCAACCTCATTTCTTTACCACGGTGCCTCGTTTGTTGGAAAAAGTATACGAGAAGATTTACAACAAAGGTTTGGACCTAACAGGAATCAAGCACAAGCTTTTCTTCTGGGCATTGGATCTTACGGATGATTTTGAATTCGGGCAAAGTAGAACGAAGTTCAAGCATAAAATCGCGGATAAGCTGATTTACTCCAAATGGCGTGAAGCCCTAGGGGGGAATATCAAAGGAATCCTTACGGGCGCCGCGGCTTGTCCTACCAAAATGGCAAAGGTATTCTCCGCTGCCGGAATTCCTATCCGTGAGGCATACGGTCTTACGGAAACGGCACCGGCGCTTACCGCTAATCACTTTGATGAGAAAGACGCCATGTTGGGTACCGTAGGAATGCCAATTGCCAACGTAACCATCAAGATTGATGATTCCGACCAGAATTATGGCGAAGGCGAAGGTGAAATCCTAGCTAAAGGGCCGAATATCATGAAAGGTTACTACAACAAACCGGATAAAACAGCGGAGGTCATGGATGCCGATGGATGGTTCCATACCGGTGACGTAGGAAAAATGATCAAGGGTAGAAACGGAAAGGATTTCTTGAAAATTACCGACCGTAAGAAGGAGCTACTCAAAACCTCCGGTGGTAAATACGTTGCGCCGGCACCTATCGAATCCAAGTTCAAGGAGGATTTCCTTGTGGAGCAATTAATGGTAGTGGGTGAGAGCCAGAAATTCGTTTCCGCACTTATCGTACCCGCCGCGGAAGCATTGGAGGACTGGTGCGAGAAAAATGACGTGCCATGTACGATTACACCAGCTCCTTATAATGATACCTTGTTTTGTATTTCCAAGGAAACATTGAAGCATCCTAAGGTAATCGCGAAATTCCAAGAGATCATTAACGGCTTTAATCCCGGTTTCTCCCATATCGAGCAGATCAAGAAATTTGAATTGTTATGCGATCCTTGGGATGTGGCATCCGGTGAACTTACACCGACCATGAAACTCAAGCGTCGCGTTATCCTTGATAAATACAAGGATATTATTGCTGATATCTATGACGTGTAAGCAATATCGATAATTGAAATACCAACCGCCTTGGGGAACGCTCCCCAAGGCGGTTTTTTGTTAAACCCTTTAAAAATGACCACTAAACGCCAAAGGAGGGTAACTTTTAGTTGATTTTTGGTTAACATTAAATTAACTTTAGGGAAATGAGCCACTTCTCCTTTGAGAATTTTGTTGACCATAGCATCCATTTTTGCCGTTTTCTTAAGCGTAAACGGGCAAGACATTACCTTCTGCACGGATAGCGGGGGACTAGTGGAGTTTATCCCCTCGGAATGTGAAACTGATTTTAAATACTCCATAGGGGAATTCAAGGACATGACCTATCACCCTTCCGGGAAATTGTACGGGATTAAGTTGAATGGCGGCTTATATGAAATCGAGGTAGAATCCGGAGAAACTACTTGGTTAACGGATCTTCCCGGTGAAGCATTTTCCTCTCTTACCTGTAATTCATTGGGGCATATATTCGCGGCTTCCCTTATGGGTGATTTGGTGAAGTACGTTCCCTCCGCTAATGAGTATACCTCCTATGAGAACACAGGCTTCGGCGCATCCGGGGATTTGACCTTTTTCCAGGGGGAAATGTATATGGTTACGGTAGATAACCAAGTGGTGCGTTTAACACCGGGGAATAGCAATACCCATGAGGTCTTTATGGATATTCCTATTACCAACGAGAATGTTTGGGGTATCGTTAGTTATTCCGATGGTTGTAATACCCAAACCTTCTTGACTACGGGCGGTGGCGAATCCCGGATTTATGAATTGGATTGGTTAACAAAGACAGTGTCTTTGGTTTGTGAATTAGAGGACGAGGTGTATGGTGGCGCTAGTTCCTACGAGTTCCTTGCCTCGGAAACGCCTTTCCAAGTCTCGGATATCCAAGTGGAACAAGTTTCTTGTAATCCGGATGTTTTTCAAGTCACCGTTCAAGCGGAAGCTCAAAACGGGGGCGTACAATACCGAATTGATAATGCTCCTTTCCAAGCATCCAACGTGTTGACTTTTGAAGGGGCGGGACAACATACCTTGTTCTTAACGGACGAAACGGGTTGTTCTTATTTCCGTCATTTTGAAGCGGAGTCCAATGCCATTAAAATTATTTCGGAGGAACTGCTTCATTCGGATTGCTCGGGAAACCTAGGCTCTATTCTCCTTGAAGCCGAAGGGGATGGTGATTTAACGTATTCCCTTAACGGGGCAACACCACAAGCATCAAGCACATTTACGAATTTATTAGCGGGAAATTATACCGTACTCATCCAAACGCAAACCGGTTGTGAGCGTATGCTCGAATTCGAGATACAAGCGCCGGAATCCGCTTTGGATATTGATGCCTTTGATTTTTCCGTTTCTCATACTACCTGCGGCAGGGATAATGGGGAGGTGCAAATAAACGCAAGCTCGGCACGTCCGGGTCATTCCAATTCCTTTACCTATTCCGTGAACGGCTTACCGTTTTCAAAAGAGCGGCGATTCGATTTCCTGTCCGCCGGTTTTCATGAGCTATCCGTAAGGGATGAAACGGGCTGCATTTCCAAGTTTTTTATTGAAATAGAAGATAGCCCTGAATTGGAATGGGTGGAACCGATTATTTCCCCGACTACTTGCCCCGGATTAGATGGTGGTATTACGTTAAGAACGGAAGGTGAACACTCCTTTACCGTTGATTATTATTTAAATAATGAATGGTTAAACAACGGAATTGGCAATGACATTCCTCTAGGGAAATATATGGCTACGGCAAGCATTCCGGGATGTGAATTAGAACCCTTGGAAATTATCATGTTTGATTCCTGCGATATTTTTATTCCCAATATTTTTTCCCCGGATGATGATGGATATAATGATGTATTTAAAATTTTTACGTCCGAGAACTTATTTGTTTCCGATGTTTCCGTTTTTGATAGATGGGGCAGTTTAATTTATTATTCCAATAATATTAATGCCCAAGAAAACAGTGGATGGTGGAACGGTTATTCGGATAATAACGAACCTGCACCGGAAGGTGTATACGTATATTTAATTACGATAGAAAGACCCAACGGTAATTTAATATTAAAGGGGGATATTACGCTTTCACGTTAATCCACTAAGATTTTAATTGCGCGTTCCGCACCACCACCTTCAAGAATTCAAAAACGTGTAATCTATTTTCTTCTTGATAATGTTTGTCCTCCAAACGCCCTTGGGAAAGCTCCCTGATTTTAGGATTTTTACCCAAGAAGGTATTTAATATTTTAACCACTTTTTCAAAGCGATCCATGTCATTGGAAACGGGAATATTTTTGGCATTCGTCATGCTTAAAAAGCCATGAAAATCCTCACGATCGTATAACGTATATTTTTCGGGGAAACGCCCGGTTAAATACATCATCACCACTGCGTGATTGTGGTAATGATTATTCTCCACGCTAGTAGGATTCGCTTCTTTATACATCGTCAATAATTCATCACAATAAAATATGAAACGATCCACTCGCGTGGATAAACTAATACTTTCATTGAATAAATCGCGGAAGGCAAGCCGTACGTATTCCGGTTGTAACTTGATGAATTTCAACATCATTTCCTTGGGGAAAAAATCATCCGCTTTCCATTGTCGGCGGCTTTCGGAATTATCCAAGGCAGCATCATAAGCGGAATACAAATCAGTAGCTTCCGTGTCCCAATTTTTATTAAAAAACTGGAGGGATTCCCAAGCGTAGAGATATCTTCTATTGCGTTTTGATTTGAGGAAACCTTCATAATCCGCAATGGAAGCCTGAATGATTTGTAGGTTCATTTACCGTTTCTTTTCCGATACGTCCAATCTGAAATACGCGGGATTTTCAGGGTCGTTATAAATTTCAAGACCGGACGGAATTCGTTTAAATTGATACTCAAATGTAATGCTATCCCTGAAAGGTTCAATGGAGATAGCGGTTCCGTCTTCAATAATTTTATATTTAAAATAGGTCCTGCTTCCGTCCGTATTTTTAAATTGCCCCATATTATCCGGACCGATGGATATTCCTTTTATTTCGTAGTCACCAAATTGGGTGTCAACAGTGGGGGATTCCCAATAGCCTTCTATTTGCGCGTCTCTTCCCGGGCGCTCCTTGAATTTGTTCCAAACCGCAAATAAAATAATACCTAAAGCACCTATAACCATGCATGCTTCCGTAATTCGGGTTACCCATATATAAGATTTGTCATTCAATCCTTTTGGGATAGATACGGGAGGGGTGCTTTTATCCGTGAAAAAGAATTGCCACAATCTTGGTGTTTGACTTAATATTAAATAAAGCGTTAGGATTAAATATACCGTTGATTGAAGTTTAACCGGTATGTCATAAAAAAAATTAGCCAAAACGATATTGCCAATAACGGGTAAT
>JAHDDF010000533.1 GCA_020629475.1 Saprospiraceae bacterium | reverse complement strand
ACTTCAAGCGGCGGAATACATCTTTTCCAACGGGAACGAGAAAATCATGCTTTGCGAGCGCGGTATCCGTTCTTACGAAAAAGCGTATAGAAATACCTTTGATGTAAATGCAATTGCGGTCCTTAAGGAGAAAACGCATTTACCCGTTATTTCCGATCCATCGCACGGTATCGGAATTCGTCGTTTTGTGGAACCGGTAGCTCTTGCGTCTATCATGGCAGGAGCGGACGGAATCATTATGGAAGTGCACCAAACACCGGAAAAAGCTTTCTCTGACGGGCAGCAAACCCTAAGCTACAAACAAGCGAATTCCACCTACGATAAAATCCGTAAAACCTACGCATTACGCAAAAAACTAAACGGTTTTTAATTTCGCAATTAAAAAAATTTACAATTTTTTATTCCGGAATTTTGAATTTATAAAAAATTAAAATACATTTATATCAACAACAACGACATTAAGCTTTTTCAATCGAAAGGCATAGAATCGTCCCAATAGCGTCCTTGAAACATAGGCGCACCTTTGTCGGAAAGACTATTGACGATACATCGTGAATAAAGATTGAAACGCGCATTATACCGTGTTAAACCAAGTTAGAATTTGGGTCATTTGGAATCTAAGGGGTTCCAAATGACCCATAAATTTTTTGGTACCTTTCCCTTATGAAAAAGCCCGTTAAAATTCTAATACGAGTATTTGTTGGAATAATAATTCTAGCTTTACTGCTTTACCTCTTAACCCTTCTTGTAGGCTTGTTTATCCGTCCGGATTTTTCTAGAAATTCATTGCGAACAAGCACCATTATCAAAATTACCGGATAATATTGTAGCGGACACTGTATACCAATCGTCTCTTTTGGCTGCCTTGGCATATTACCCGGAATTGCATGATCAAATTATTCTTATCGAGGAGGATCCGAATATGACGGGGCTCACCATGATGGCGCAACCCGAAAAATCCACTAAGAATTTCCTTGCGGAAAAAAGGACGTATAAAATCTACGTAAATTCCAACACGGAAAAAGAAAGGGCTTTGGACTTCCATAAAATGCCGGAAGACGTAAAAATCGGATGGTTCGCCCATGAACTAGGACACCTTTCCGAGTACACGCAAAGAGGGAATACATCCTTGGTATTTATGGGATTGAACTACCTTATTTCAAAATCCTTCAAACGCTCCGTAGAACATTACGCGGATGAGATTACCATTGCCCGAGGTGCAGGACGTTTATTATTGTCCGGTTCTCAAATGAGTTTCGACCATGCTAGTGAAAAAGCCCGGAAACGAATTTTCAACATTTATTACCTCCCTGAGGAATTAGAGCCTTTTATCTTGGAATACGAGAAAGCTTGTTCCAAGTAAATATTAACCCAAATATCATCTAGCCAATCCGCTAGCCAAACTCCATTCGTGTATCTTTGCTCGACAAACGAAAACTTATTCCGATATGCGTACTCGATTCACCTTCTTCCTAGCTTTCATCCTCCTAGGACTTTTCTCTTGTGAAACGCCTTCCGGCAATACCCCTGAACCGCAAAAACCGGAGAACATCATTCTCCTTATCGGAGATGGAATGGGTGTTACCCAAATTACCGCAGGTGTCCTTACCGCTAAAGAACCAATGCATATTGAACGGTTTCCCATCGTTGGCTTGCATAAGTCCTATGCCTCCAATGATCTCGTGACGGATTCCGCTGCCGGAGCTACCGCTTTTGCTTGCGGTGTAAAAACCTACAATGGCGCCATTGGTGTAGATCCGGATACACAAGCAGTAGAAACCATTTTAGAAATGGCGGAAGAACGTGGCTTGGCTACAGGATTGGTGGCTTCATCCACCATTACGCACGCCACACCGGCTAGTTTTATCGCCCACCAAAAACAACGCAAGATGTACGAGGAAATCGCAGGTGATTTTCTTAATACTGAAATAGATTTTTTCTTAGGCGGTGGACGCAAGCATTTCGTAGATCGAGAAGACAAGAGAAACATCCTAGAGGAACTCAAGAAAAGAGGATATAACATTACCGATTTCTTCGAAACGGAATTCAAGGACTTAAAACCTGACCCTTCCGCCAACTTTGCCTATTTAACGGCTAATGAAGACCCCATTCCCGTAGCCCAAGGACGCGATTACCTACCTGACGCCTCCAAAATGGCGATTGATTTCTTGGATCAACGCAAGGGCGACAAAGGCTTTTTCTTAATGGTGGAAGGCTCCCAAATCGATTGGGGCGGACATGCCAATGATTCGGATTACATCGTTACCGAAATGCATGACTTCGATAAGGTCATCGGTAATGCTTTGGATTATGCGGAAAAAGACGGTAATACCTTGGTTATCGTTACTGCTGACCATGAAACGGGCGGTTACGCTATTAACAAAGGCTCTACAAGGGATTCCTTGGTTACCGCTTTCACCACAGATTACCACACGGCGGATTTGATTCCGGTTTTCGCTTATGGGCCAGGTGCGGAAGCCTTCTCCGGCATCTACGAAAACACCGCGATTTTTGACAAGATGAAGGTGGCGTTTGGGT
>JAHDDF010000053.1:12031-16154 GCA_020629475.1 Saprospiraceae bacterium | reverse complement strand
ATTTGTCATTTGTCATTTGTCATTTGTCATTTGTCATTTGTCATTTGTCATTCCCAAAGACACCCCCGCAATTGTTTCTCCAAAGGTTCCCTTAATAATCCTTTTCCGATAAATACGATACGGCTTTGCTTTTTCTCCGTTCCCCAAGGTTCACCCGCTTGGAAGGACGACATATTTCTTACGGATTGGAAAACCATCCGCTCCTCCTTGTACATGAAATGAAGGATGCCTTTAATCCGATATACCCTTTCTCCTTGGAGCATTAAAAGGACATTCATCCAGTGCCTGAATTTCAATAAATCAAAAGGCTCATCAATGGTAAATGAATGGGAAACCACATCCGAGTGATGATGGTGGTGATGCCCGTGATCATGATCGCAATGATCATTACATTCGTGCTCCGGATGCTCATGATGATGCTTGCCTTTTAATTTTTCCTCCACCGTTTTGGTCTCGTAAGCTTGGAGGTTTAATATATCTGAGGAAACCTTGCTGTAATCAGCCGTTTCTTGGGTGGCAAGCGGGTTCATGTGCCGCAACTCTCCCTGGATTTTTTTGATATAATCCGCCTCTACCTCGCTGGATTTATTGATGATAATATGATCCGCAAAAGTTATCTGCCTTCTTGCTTCTTCCCTTTCCTCTATATTGTCCAAAATAAAATGCGCGTCCGCCAAGCAAACCACACCATCCAAACGGAAATATTGCTGTACCTCAGGATCAGCGATAAATGCACCCGCCACACCGTCCGGTTCCGCCATGCCCGTTGTTTCAATCAAGAGATGATCAAAATCATGACGGCTATTCAATAGCTTCACCAAGACCTCCACCAACTCATCATTCAACTCACAACAAATACAACCGTTGGACATTTCAAAAATGCCTTCTTCCGCACTCACCACAAGATCATTGTCAATCCCTATTTCCCCGAACTCGTTCTCGATGATAGCGAATTTCTTACCCATGTACTTTTCATTCAAATGATTGAGCAAGGTGGTTTTTCCGGCCCCGAGGAAACCGGTAATAATGGTAACGGGTATCACTTTTTCCATAATAATGACGGGTTTGTCCGGCAAAGTTGGCAAAAAAACGAATCCGTGGTATTTTTGGTTGAACCAATCAGGGAGTAAAATTTTTATTTCCTAAAGCTATTAAGTACCCAATGCGTGATTCCGACGAAATACTAGACGACTTCAGCTACGAGCAAGGTGGTTTTAACAAGGATGAAAAAATCATCGTTGCCAAAACCTTTATTGATCCGAGTAGGGCGCGATTTGCCGCCTCGTACTTAACCTCCGTAGGACTTAAAAATTTCTTGGCGAACGGGGATGCTACCATGTTTGCCCAAAACGTAATGGACGGGATTCGCTTGTTCGTACGGGAAAGTGATAAGGAGAAAGTATCGAGAGCCTTGGAGGAATGGGAGGAAATCCAAATGGGAAACGAAGATCCACATATGCCAAGAGAGCAATGGTATGAAGATTACAAGGTGGAAAAAACCAGCAATTCCATGAAGAAAATTTCCTTGATTGCTGTCGGAATCCTTGCTTTGTTCTTCCTCGTACGTATTCTTTTCTCCTTATTCAATGGATTCCCCGGAAATTAACGTAGACTAATTTCGGAATCTACGAAAGCTACTCCTTGGGCCGGCAGCTATTTTTTCTGTTTTGTACCTCCTTGATTGCCATAAATTCGGAACCGAAGTGAGGACTTTTTTTGTCAGGGAAAAATGGCTTTTTTACTTAGCTAAAAACCTTACCTTTGCAGCGAAAATTACGCCGGGGCGCTTTTCGCTGCGACTTGAATCACCGTGAATTCCCGGCAAATCCGTAACCAATAAAATATCGGCACATGGTATTCGATCTCGATATGGTCAAGGCTCATTACGAGGGCTTGAAAGCCAAGGTGGACGCTGCCCGTGAAATGTTAGGCAGGCCAATGACTTTGGCGGAGAAAATTCTTTATGCACACCTACACCCGGATTCCCCTCTCCAGGAATATAAAAGAGGTGAGGATTACGTATTCTTCTCTCCTGACCGTGTCGCGATGCAGGATGCTACCGCCCAAATGGCATTGCTTCAGTTCATGATGGCAGGGAAAAGCAAAACGGCTGTTCCTTCCACAGTACACTGTGATCACTTGATCCAAGCAAAAATTAACGCGGGTACCGACCTTACCGTCGCCAATGAGGTAAACAAGGAGGTATATGAATTCCTCGCTTCCGTTTCCAACAAATACGGTATCGGTTTCTGGAAGCCGGGTGCGGGTATCATCCACCAAGTAGTTCTTGAAAATTACGCTTTCCCTTCCGGTATGATGATCGGAACGGATTCCCACACCGTAAACGCGGGTGGATTGGGTATGGTCGCTATCGGTGTCGGTGGTGCTGATGCCGTTGACGTAATGGCGGGAATGCCTTGGGAGCTTAAAATGCCGAAACTTATCGGTGTGAAATTGACCGGTAAACTAAGCGGTTGGTCTTCCCCTAAGGACGTTATCCTTAAAGTTGCGGATATCCTTACGGCTAAAGGTGGAACGGGTGCTATCGTTGAGTACTTCGGCGAAGGTGCGGATTCCATGTCTTGTACCGGTAAAGGGACCATTTGTAACATGGGTGCGGAAATCGGTGCTACCACTTCCACATTCGGTTATGATGCTTCCATGAGCCGCTACTTGAAGGCTACCGGAAGAGCGGAGGTTGCTGAAATTTGCGATACGCTTCCTGAGTACCTTACCGGTGATGCGGATTGCTACGCGAATCCTGAAAAATACTTCGATCGTTTGATCGAAATCGATCTTTCTACACTTGAGCCGCACTTGAACGGTCCTTTTACGCCGGATTTGGCTACGCCAATCTCTAAAATGACCGAGACCGCAAAGGAAAATGAATGGCCGGGTGAAGTTGAGGTTGCCTTGATTGGTTCTTGTACCAATTCCTCTTACGAGGATATCTCCAGAGCGGCTTCCATCATCAAGCAAGCCAAGGAGAAAGGTCTTGAGTTAAAGACTAAATTTACCATCACTCCCGGTTCCGAGTTGGTACGTTATACCATCGAGCGTGACGGTTTCATCGACTTATTCGAGGGTATGGGCGCGGATGTTTTCGCGAACGCTTGCGGTCCTTGTATCGGACAGTGGGCGCGTTATAAAGATCCCAAGAACGCTCCTAAGAACTCCATCGTACACTCCTTCAACCGTAACTTCTCCAAGAGAGCGGACGGTAACCCGAATACACACGCTTTCGTTGGTTCCCCTGAATTGGTAACCGCGATTGCCCTTTCCGGAAAATTGGGTTTTGATCCTTCTACTGATGTTTTGGTGAATAAGGACGGACAGGAAATCAAACTGGACGAGCCTACCGGTTTCGAATTACCACCACGTGGTTTCGACGTAGAGGATCCCGGTTATATCCACCCAATGGAGGACGGTTCCGGTGTTGAGGTTGTAGTTGCGCCTAAGTCAGAGCGTCTACAGTTGCTTACGCCTTTCACCCCCATGACTTCCAAGGAGGTATCCGATATGCGTATCCTTATCAAAACCAAAGGTAAGTGTACAACGGATCACATCTCCATGGCGGGTCCTTGGTTGAAGTACCGCGGTCACTTGGAAAATATCTCCGAGAACTGCTTCATCGGTGCGGTGAACGCTTTCAATGATGAAACGAATAACGTAATCAACTACGTTTCCGGAAATTATCATCCTGTTCCTGAATCAGCTAGAACCTATCGTGGTGCAGGTGTAGGAACCATCGTATTCGGTGAGGATAACTACGGTGAAGGTTCTTCCCGTGAGCACGCGGCTATGGAACCACGTTTCTTGGGCGTAAAAGCGGTTTGCGTGAAATCCTTCGCACGTATCCACGAGACAAACTTGAAGAAGCAGGGTATGTTGGCTTTGACCTTCGTTAATCCTGCTGACTACGATAAGATTCGCCAAGATGATAAGGTAACCATTACCGATTTTGCTGAAATGGCTCCCGGTAAAAACCTGACCATCCGCTTGGATCACGCAGACGGCACTTCCGATTCTTTCGAGGTAGCGCATACTTACAACCAAGCCCAAATTGATTGGGTAGGTGCAGGTTCCGCCTTGAACAAGATTAGGGAGGAAGCAGGGCTATAAG
>JAHDDF010000053.1:0-11931 GCA_020629475.1 Saprospiraceae bacterium | reverse complement strand
TTTTTCTTTTTTCTAGGTTTTACATTAAGAAACATCCTCTAATATCTCCTCGAAAACCTCAACGTACTCCTCCGCCATCTTATCCCAACTAAAGGTATCCAAAGTATATTTTTGGAATTGCTCACCGAGTTTACCTAAAGCATCCCTATCCAAAAGAAGTTCATGGATTTTATTGACCCAAGCATCCGCGTCCTGGGAGGGTAGGAGATACCCGTTTTTACCGTCTTGGATAGCTTGAGTGATTCCTTCCATATTGGAAGCAAGAACGGGCGTTTTTCTCAAGGAAGCCTCAAGCGCCACAAGCCCGAATCCTTCCGCGTCACCTTCCACTTTTACGTTAGGCATAACGAATAGATCCGCCATTCCCAGAAAAGCCATAAGCTCATTGAAAGGAAGCTTTCCGGTATGAAGGGTCCTTTTACGGATATCCTCCCGCTTCTTCAACTCCTCGATTCGCAATCCGTCATTCGTATCCCCTAGGAAAAGTTCAATACGATTAACCCATTTGCCGGGAAGACTTCTCTTCCACCAAGGCGGACGATTGCTTTCCGGGACGGGACCCGTTAACACGAATAATACATCCTCCCCCAGTCTAGGAAGGACATGCTCCATAAACCAAGAAAATCCTTTGCGCCTTACGGGGCGTCCTAAACCGGCTATGATTTTCCTGCCTTGTAAATCTACCCCGAAGCGTTGCTTGAAGGATTGGATAACCTCGTCCTTATTGGTTTTGATTTTAGCAAGGTCGTGATCCACGCCATTGGATACCACGAAAATCTTTTTGTCATCGAATCCGCGATTTCTTGCTTCTTGCGCCGTGGCTTCGCTTACGCAAATAAAGCCATCGAAGCCCTTAAATCTAGGGACGATTTTTTCTTGGTACAATGATGGGGGAAAAACAAGATCCAATCCGTGGAAAGTAAGGACGGTCGGGATATTGGTGTAGGATTGTAGCCACAAGCCAAAGTAACCCATTAAGCCATCATTCAAATGAATGATATCAATACCCGGATTTTCCCGAAGTACCGTCTTAACCCTGCTTTTAAGTTTCGTGAAAAAAGAGAAACGACTTTCCTTGTCCCTAATCAAAACGACCTTGTGGACCTTATGCTTCTTTTCCGTTACGGTTACCAACTCGTAACTCTGTTTTTCCATACCACCTATGGTTGGCGGATATTTATGGGAAATGAAAAGAATCTCCATAAGGAAGGGCGTAGTGTTTATAGTTTCCTATACAACAGCAAAAATAATAAACTTCCGATGCCTAGCCATATGATTTGTCTTGCCCTTCGTAATAGGGAGAAAGCCATCCATACCCCGGAGGTACTTATTCCTATGATTTGCAGGAGTATCTTGTTGCTATACTCCTCGATTCCCAATTGTCCGGGGACAAAAGATCCTAGGGATTTTAACAACATTAAAGCCATTTCAAAGAGGATGGCGCTAAGAAGTGATACCTCATAGCCCAATAATTTCATTAAAATCAAAAATTCAGTGGCACCAAGGAGCCAGTGGGCAACGGACAAAATAAACGCGCCCAACAAACGGATTTTGTGATCCCGGAAATAACCGGACATTGCCCGGTTGGTGCTGATAACGCTCCTAATTCTTCTTCTTGCTTTTCGTTTTGAAAAAATTTTGAGTAGGGAATAAACCCATTTAGAGAGTAGGAGTTTCGGGGACACAAAAAGGTAAATGATACCGATATTAATAAGGCAGACCAATCCCATTCCCGCGATTTGCAAAGCCGGGTGCCCCACGATTTCCATTCCGTCAAGGTAGAAGAAGGAACAACAAATCAACATGATGATGGAGGAAAGCATCAATAAAGCGCGAGAAAGGATAACGGATGACAGTGCCTCATCGCCCGGGATTCCGTGCTTCTTAATCATGACGGATTTGGCGCCGTCCCCGGCAATGAAGTTGGAAGGATTAATCATTGCCAAAGCTTCCCCTATGGCACGGTAAGCATAAAACCGGTGAAAACCGATGCCTGAATTTTGGGTTTTTAGGCACAGCATCCAAGCAAGGGTAGCTAAGGCGTAGGCACTACCCGTGATGAGGATAACGTAAAGAAATTGCCAACCTACCGTTTTTAGATTGGCAAAAACCTCGTTCATATCAACCTGGGAAATAAATATCCCAAGTAAGACAAGCCCCAAGACCAAAGCTAGGGGTTTGTATTTGGAAAGTTTTCCGCTCAAGGAGAAGGAAAAATTTAGTGGATGGAGGGATGCGGTATTTTAGAAGTCTCGGGATGAACCAATTTACGAAGGTCCTCGAAATAGGAATCCACGAGGTATTCCCAATCCAAAGCGTCCGTGTAGTTCAAGCCGTTTAATACCATTTTGTGGTACAATTCCTTGTCGTCTAATAATTTCAGGATGATTTCCCGGTACCCTTCAATATCGTTTGGCTCGTTGATGAAACCATTCACGCCGTGCTCGATGATGCTCTTGGGGCCACCGCCGTTTGCTACGATACAGGGAATACCCGATGCCATTGCTTCAACTACCACGTTTCCGTAAGTTTCGGTAACGGAAGGGAAAAAGAAAATATCGGAAGAAGCATATAACACGGATAGGTCAGAGTGTCCCAACATGCCCACGAAATGCGCATTGGGCATTTTTTGCTCCAATTCCTTACGGGCTACCCCATCACCTGAAACCACGAAATTGAAAGGGTCCCCTTTTTCTTGGCAAAGGTTATAAAGGTCAATAAGTGCCTGTAAATTCTTTTCCCAAACCAAGCGACTCGCGAAAAGGATGTTGGGCTTGTCGTTTTCCGTATACTTCCTCAATCTTGCGATGTCCTTCTTGCCGGGATGGAATTTTTGTTTATCCAAACCACGTGGCCATAACTTGAGATTATGTCCGTTCAATCCTGCTTTTTCCTTGAGATCCTTTATGATTTCCTCAACCGGGACATAAACGATTTTAGGATCATGGTAGAATTGATGGGTCAAATTATTTGCCCATTTTTGGAAGAAGGGAATCAGGAATTTTGCTTTACGGAAATAATAACTAACGTAGGAAAGGAAATGCGTGTGATAAATGGATACCACGGGAATTCCTTTCTCCCGACCATAACGGTTCCCGAAACCTCCAAGGGGAGAAGGACTGGCAAAATGGATAACATCAGGTTTGAAATCATCCAAGGCCTTCCTCAACTTCCTCTTGGCGAACCAAGGAAGTGCAGCCTCATAAGTTCCGTTGCCGGGAATGGTAAGAGTAGGGAGTTTCATTACAGGAAAGCCCAATTCCAAATCAGGTTCCACACCGCAAAAAAACATGAACTCGAAGTCGTCTCTAGGAATACGTCTGAGAATCTGGAACATCGTCCTTGATGCACCATCGAAATCCTCGATAAGGATCTCCGCAAAAAATGCGACCTTGATTTTTCCCATCGGTTCCGTTATTTCCTTCCGCAAAGGTAGCCATAATTTCGGCATTGGAATCCTAATGTAGGTTAAGATGTCTTAATTCCCGCTAGGCTTTGGACCGGTATAGCTAACTTCGTTGCTTTTGACGGTAAACGAGGAAGGTTTTTGTTTTTGTACTCAAGTAATAACAATATTACCTCCTGAATTCGTTTAAACCTCAGCGACTTTATTGACAAATAAGCATACAATGACTCGATCATTACTGTTTTTTCTCCTTCTTGGGCTCTTTCCCATTCTATTATCCGCCCAGCATATGGTGCAGGTAGAAAAAAACCAATCTATCGAAGAAGGTTCTTCCGTAAACGATATTTTGGTGGATCAAGGCAATAAGGTTTGGATTGCTACGGAAAAAGGATTGTATACCTATTCGTATTCCGGAGGAAGAAGGGATATTGAAACATCGGAAATCCTTGCTTTAGCGATGAACGATGAAGGAGAAGTGTGGTCCGCGAATGCGGACGGCGCTATTTTTCAAGGCGGGGACAGGAAGCAAATGATTCTTGAGTCGGAATCTCCTATTACAAGTATGACGTTCCAAGGAAACCTTCTTTGGGTCGCCACCCAAGGAGATGGTATTTATGTGTTCAACACAACGGTCAATAAACTAACGGGGCATTTCCACAAGGATAACTCCAAACTCCAGAGTAATGATATCAACTTTATCATCAATAATAAAGTCGGTACAATCTGGGCAGGAACGGAAAAGGGCGTGCTTGAAATCAAGGGGGATAAATGGAAAGTTTACGAGAAAAACAACCCCATTACCGCTGCCGCCTTATATGAGGATGATGTTTGGTTCGTAGGGAATGAAACCCTTTGGTTGGTGGATTCCGATAATCGCTGGGAGCGCATCCTCCTAGACGCTAGACTGACGGACGGAAAAGTCCGCGACATGGCTTTCGATGATGAAGGTCGGCTATACTTTGCCTCGGAGGTATTCTCTCGATATGATATCATTGAGGATACCATGTCGGTGTACGGTAAACCCATTGGTTTCGTGAGTGATCAATCCCGCTGCGTTACCGCTGATTTGGATGGTAACATGTGGGTAGGGACGAAGAAAAGGGGCTTATTCCGCTTCCGTTTGTATTTCGAGGAAACCGAGGATATCCCGCTTTCCGCTATTTGCTACATGGAATCCGAACCTAAATGCCCCGGTGAATCCGGCGGGGTGTTAAAAGTGAATGTTTCCGGTGGAAAAGAGCCTTATTCCATCAAATGGGATTGTAGGGGCTGCCGTGGAGATAGTGCTTCCGGCCTTAGCGCGGGGGATTATCCCGTGACGGTAACGGACGCCACAGGCAAATCCTTGGAGTTACTCGGGACCGTCTTGGAACCCAGGGAACTGGAAGTTATCGTAAAAGAAAACAAGAACATTTCAAGAGCCGGGGGCAAGGATGGTGTTCTTGAAGTACAAGGAGCGGGCGGAACCGGTGCCTTTACTTATTTGTGGGAAGACGGAAGTAAAGAACCAAGAAGGGAACGGCTATTAGAAGGGGAATACGCGCTTACCATGACCGATGGAAATGGTTGCTCCGTCGAAGAGGCTTTTACGGTGGAAGGTGTTAAGATTCTACCTGAGTTGGTGAGCGGGGATATCAAGGAAGGAATGACCATCCGTTTGGAACAGTTGTACTTCCAAGCGGATTCCTTAGGTTATGAGGATTCCTCAATACCGACCCTAAATGAGGTGTACGTGTTCTTGAATAAAAACCCGAAAATCGCGATTGAAATTGGCGGGCATACCAATGGTTTGCCATCCCACGAATATTGTGATTGGTTATCTCAAGGACGTGCACAACGCGTAGCGGAATACTTCTATGCCAAAGGTATTTCCACCAAGCAAGTCGTGTATAAAGGTTACGGTAAAAGGGAACCCGTTGATACCAATAAGACCAAAGCGGGGCGGAAACGAAACCAGCGGGTGGAAATAAAATTTATTGAATACGGGGATTAGATTTAGATCTATTCCTCCGCTGGATCAGCTACCAAGGAATACAATTTCCAACCGCTTTCCGTGGATTGGATATTTCCTTTATAAAGCATCTTACTGCCTGAAATTTCAGGGATGGAATCATTGGTAAGAAGAACGGTAGCCTCAAGCATGGCTGATTTATTTCTAGCATCCTTTACTTCCACGCCTAAGGTCCTGTAGCGGTAATCATTCTTGGCAAAAATGTCCTTCAATTCCTTTTCGGCATCCTTATAGGCAGGGCTATCAGGAATCATTAAGGCTACTACGTCCTCGTATTTCTCTTGATTCATGGCAAAAGCATATTTGTCCCAAATGGGAACCATTGCGTTGATTTCCTCAATGGTAGGTTCCTTGGATTCTCCTGAATCGTTGGAGTCCGAAGAACAGGAAGCAAAAAGAATCGCAAAAAGAAAAACGGGAATCAATACCTTTTTCATGTCTTGAGTATTATGGTTTTGCCTTGCACGGATTTAAAATTCCGGGGAAATTTAAACTTATGCTCACGAATATATTAAAACGACAAGTCATGTGTCAATATTCTTGCCGGAATTTGGGGAAGTAGAGGTCAGGAATTTAAGCCTAAAGATGTATCATTGGGAAGGAAATCCGATTTCGGAGAGATTTCATGGGAAACAAGAAAATTCTAAGTAAGGTTAGTTTGGGACTGTGGCTTTGCCTCTTGCTGGGCGGAGTCTTGGTTTACTTTATGAATCCCGAAAAATTTACTGCGGAAGGAATTGCTGAATCCTTGAATAAATTTCAAGGCTATATCGCCGTGATTTACCTGTTGGTACACATAATTAGAGGCTTCTTTCTTTTTCCGAGTACACCCTTGATTTTTGCGGGTATTCTGTTATTTCCGAACCAAGAACTACTTGTCGTAATTCTATCCATCGTAGGAATAACCCTTTCTTCCTCCTTGATCTATTTCTTCTCGGATTATTGGGGCTTCAACGATTTTTTCGAAAGGAAATACGCCAATAAGATTGATAAAATTAAAGACCGCATTGAAAAGCCTTCCGGGTTAATCTTTATCATTTTTTGGTCTTTCTTCCCTATCGTACCCACGGATTTGGTGTCCTACATCGCGGGCTCCATCCAAATGAATTTCTGGAAATTTATCGGTGCGGTTTTCTTAGGGGAGGTTATTCTGTGTTTTGCTTGTGTTTATGGCGGAAGCGCTTTATTCCACTAATATGATGGCGGAAGATCGTTTAACAAGGTTGTTCTTTTCAAAAGTGAAAATATCCGAGGATTCTGCTTCCTTACTCAGGGCGACTTGGAGGGAGAAAATCTCATTAAAAAGAAATCAATTCCTCATCCGGAAAGGTCAAGTAGAGCATCGCTTATACTTTATTTTGGAAGGGACGCTACGAATTTATTTCCCCAAGGATGACGAAGAAATTTGCGTAGGCTTCGGTTATCCGGATACCTTGATTTGCTCCTTTCCCTCTTTTATTAAAGGATTACCTTCCGATTACTACATTCAATCCCTCAGTTCCTGCAAGCTACTAGCCATTGGCAAAAAGGATTTTGAGGCATTGACAAAGAAGATTCCTTCACTACAAACCGCTTGGAGATTATTCCTTGAAGAAGCCCTTCTCGGAAAAATCGAGCGGGAAACCGAAATGCTAACCTACACGCCCAAGGAACGCTTCGAAATATTAAAGAAAAGAAGCCCGCATGTTTTTGAATTAATTCCTAAGAAATACATCGCCTCCTACCTAAGGATGGCACCGGAAACCCTGAGCCGGATTACGGCAAAACGCATTTCTTGATCCCGGTCAAGGTTTCTTTAATCGTAAGCCCTCACCTTTGTGGAAAATAACGGACATGGAAGTACTTCATAAAGCAAAGGAGAATATCGAGATTATCCGTCAAGCCATTAAAAGGGATTTCTTGAATTTGGATACGGATAAACTAAACCTAAAACCCAATCCCGATGCTTGGAGCATATTGGAATGTTTTGAGCATTTGAACCGCTATGCCGCATACTACTTGCCGGAATTGGAAAGGGGTGTAAAGTCCTTGGAAAATACGATGCCACCCAATGAGTGGAAACCTACTTTCCTAGGAAAAAAATCCATTGAATCCGTAGCGCCGGAGAATATGAAAGCCCAGAAAACCTTCAAGCGGATGAATCCCGTGAATAGTCATTTAGAACCCATTGTAATGAACAAATTTCTGGAATACCAAGATAGGTTCGCCAATATAATCGACTCCGCGCTCAAGGTGAACGCCAACAAGAAAATAGTGAAAATCGAGTTCATGAAATTCATGAAACTTACCCTTGCCGATACCATCCTTTTCATGGATGCGCACCAAAGACGGCATCTTGCCCAAGCAAGAAAACTGGTATAGCTAAAAAGGTCAGGTATTCGTATCTTGCAAGAACCACAAACCTGACCGAGTAATGGAAGCATATGCCCAGGTATTAAATATTGCCATACCCGTTTTTTTTATCCTTATCGTTATTGAATATCTCTTTGGTTTAACCAAGGGCGTAAAGACCATCCGTAGCATGGATACCATCTCGTCCTTAAGCTCCGGTATGTCCAATATCCTCAAGGACGTACTTGGCTTAACCATCAAGATTGTTACCTACGGTTTCTTGGTAAAATGGTTTGCTGTATTTGATATAAAAGCTACTTGGTTGTTGGTGGTGCTTGCATTCATAGGAAAGGATTTCGCGGGGTATTGGGTACATCGCATTGAGCATATGGTGAACGTCTTTTGGAATCGCCATATCGTACATCACAGCAGTGAGGAATTCAACCTTTCTTGTGCCTTACGGCAATCCATTTCCGGCTTTACGTCCATCTTCGTAATATTTTATTTACCCATGGCGATTTTGGGCGTACCCCAATCGGTTATCGCTGTAGTCGCGCCCTTGCATTTGTTTGCCCAATTCTGGTATCATACCACTTTGATTAAGCGCATGGGCTTCTTGGAATATATCATCGTTACGCCGGCGCACCATCGTGTACACCATGCCATTAATCCGGAATACATAGACAAGAACTTCTCCCAGATTTTTATCGTTTGGGATAAATTATTCGGCACCTTCCAAGAGGAATTGGACGAGGTCCCCGCCGTTTACGGAACCAAAAAACCCGCCGCTACCTGGAATCCTTTCCTGATTAACTTCCAACACATTTGGCAATTGGCGAAAGATGCTTGGCACGCCCAAAGTTATTGGGACAAATTCCGCTTGTGGTTCATGCCCACCGGCTGGCGTCCCAAGGACGTAGCGGAGCGTTTCCCTATTGAAATAATCGAGGATCCGTATTCGCAAGTTAAGTATGAAACCAAGGCATCCTTTTCCATGATAGTTTGGTCTTGGGTGAAATTGATTATTACCGTTGCTTTTATTCTCTATCTTTTCAATCATATAGGGGTTATTCCTTGGTTGGATGTACTCCTGTACGGCGGATTTACCGCTCTAGCAATTTTTTCCTACACCACACTTATGGATAGGAGTGTCCACGCCTTTTGGCTAGAGATTTTAACTTCCGCCCTTGGTTTTACGCTTATGTACAAGATGGGCGGTTGGTTTATGATAGATGATTATTTCTCCTTCGGATCCACTGTGGTTGCGGCTTACTTTGTACTCTCCGTAATAGTAGTGAGTTATTTCGTTCTCTTTGATATCCGTTTGGATGGCAAAAAAGTTCTTGCGACATGAAAAATACCTTCCTAATACCTGTATTTCTTTTGTTCGCCTTTACGGCGATAGCGCAAACCAAGGCGGAAAAACAAGTGGTAGTGCTTTTAGAGCAACAAGCGGAAGATTGGAACAAAGGGGATATTGATGCCTTCATGGAAGGTTACTGGAAATCCGAAGAGTTGCAGTTTATCGGAGGGAAGGGTGTTACGAAAGGTTGGAAACAAACCAAGGAGAATTACAAGAAAGGATATCCCACCAAGGAGAAAATGGGAAACTTGGATTTCGATCTTATCAGCGTAGACCAACATTCCAAAAAATCGGTTTCCGTTACCGGGAAATTCATACTTACCCGTGCTGATGGCGAAGTTCTTTCCGGGCACTTTCTCCTAGTCGTCCAAAAAATGAAAGGGAAGTGGTTGATTGTAAAGGATCATACTTCCGTCTAGTTCCTTTTTTTCCATTGTCAGGTCCCCCCAATGTCAGGTCTTCCGACCTGACAAAACAACATCAACATAACAATACCCCTACCTCAAGTCCTCACGTATTTTTCGTATCTTTACCCTATCAAAATTTCAACTTTTTATGAAACGTTTTACCCTATTTGTACTGCTTTTGGGTTTAGCAGCATCAACAACAAATGCCCAAGATCTACTTCGTCCATTCTACACGATTTCCCACAAGAAACCGACTTACCTGACCATGAAAAAAGGTAAGGAAGTAGAAGGAACCGTAAAGAAAATCGACCGTAAGAAAGGTTTGATTGAGGAAATCAAAATCAAGACCACCGACGGAAAGAAGAAAACCATTCCCGTAACGGATATGAAGTCCGCTTACCTTCCACAAAGTGGATGGGACAAGATGGGGAAATTGGATAACTTCCTTAGTGATGCTACCCAATGGGATAAAGGCTTACACGACATGGATCGTATCAAGAAAGGATACGCTTTCTTTGAAACCGCTAAGGTTTTGGTAAAAAAGAAGACTCGTACCCTTTTGATGCAATTATTGAACCCCGGTACTTGTTCCAGAATCAAGGTATACCACGATCCTTTTGCTAAAGAAACCGCTAGCTTGGGTGTTGGCGGTGTCAAGGTTGCGGGTGGATTGGCTAAGTCCTACTACATCAGCAAGGACGGAAAAACAGCTTTCCGTATTTTCAAGAAAACCTACAAGGAGGATTTCAACAAGCTCTTCGGGGATTGTGATGTAGTGAAGAAGAAATACCAGGATAAAAAATGGAATGAATTCGTAGAGGCGGTATTCGCTTATAATGCGGAATGCGCTAAGTAATCATTCTTTTTTAATCATTCGAAAAACCGTCTACTCGTCCCGGGTAGGCGGTTTTTCTTTTGTACTTTTCCGGAAAACAAACCAAATGGAAGAAAAGGAATTATACGACCTCCGTTTTCCCCTAGGGGAATTTGAAGCCCCTGATAATATCTCTCCGGATTTGAGGAAAAAATGGATAGCGGATATCTCCGAGTTTCCGGAAAAGATGATTTCCATTACTGAAAACCTAAACATCGAACAAAAGAACACAAGATACCGCCCCGGAGGTTGGACCTTGAAACAAGTGGTACACCATTGCGCGGATAGCCATATCAATGCCCTCATCCGCTTCAAGCTGAGCCTTACGGAAGATGCTCCTACTATCCGTCCTTACTTGGAACAAAAATGGGCGGAGATGGTGGATGGTCTAAACGATGATTTAACCCCTTCCCTCCAAATGATCCAAGGAACGCACAATCGTTGGACGCAAGTTTTGGAAGCCATGAAAGAGGAGGAATGGAAAAGGACTTTCTTCCATCCGGAGCATAATGCGGAATTCGTTCTCGACGAGGCATTGGGTTTATATGCTTGGCATTGCCGCCACCATTATGCCCATATCGGATTGGCATTGGGCATACGGTAACGGAACCTTTTAAATGCGGAGGTTGTTTTTATTACGGCGGTTGTTTAACAACTCTATTGAAGCACTTTTATCATGTATCCTTTTACGCTACATCCGATTTAGATTTAGACCTCGAAGGTTTCTAAAACCTTCGAGGTCTAAATTCCCCTTTTTTTTCACCATTTTTGCAGGAAAATCGGCAAACGCCGATCAAAGAGCGTAATCATGTTAGATAAGTTAGAAGCGATTTACGAGCGCTACCAGTATGTGGAGGAGAGCCTATCCGATCCGGATGTGATATCGGATATGAATCGCTATAAGAAGATAAATAAGGAATACAAGGATCTTAAGGTGGTGGTGGATGCCTACCATGAGTATAAGGATGTTCTAGGTAATATCGATACCGCCAAGGAAATGCTTAAGGAGGACGACGAGGAAATGCGCGAAATGGCGCAAATGGAACTCGACGAACTTAAGAGCCGCCAAGGTGAATTGGAGGAGGAGATCAAGGTCATGCTCATTCCTAAGGACCCCGAGGATTCCAAGGACGTAATCATGGAAATCCGTTCCGGTACGGGCGGTGACGAGGCGGCTATTTTTGCCGGTGATTTGTACCGTATGTACACCCGTTTTTTCGATACGATGGGTTGGAAAACCGAATTGGTTTCCGTTAACGAGGGAACTTCCGGCGGTTATTCCAAAATCGTATTCGAGGTAATGGGGGAGGACGTATTCGGTAAACTCAAGTTCGAGTCCGGTGCGCACCGTGTACAGCGTGTTCCCAAAACCGAATCCCAAGGACGTGTGCATACCTCCGCGGCTACCGTGGCAATCATGCCTAAATTGGAGATGGAGGACGTAAACATCAACAAAGCGGACCTCAAGGTAGATACCTTCCGTTCCAGTGGTGCGGGTGGTCAGCACGTAAATAAGACGGAATCCGGTGTACGTTTTAC
>JAHDDF010000532.1 GCA_020629475.1 Saprospiraceae bacterium | reverse complement strand
GCCCTTACCCCCACTTTTAATCCGTTCCAAACTTTAATCCTTTGTGAAACATCAGCCTTGGGTCTAAGGAAAGTGGTTTTCTCAGTTGTGGATTCAGTATTAAGGAGGCTTCCGACAAAACGGGCATCAAAACCTTTCTTCCTGAAACTTCCGGTCATGCTATGCCTGTAACCCGTATAATCGGCATCCCTTAGATATGTCCCGAAATCATATTCCAAGTGCCCGACGCCTGTCCGGTTTAAGCGCAGTCCGGCGGAACCAATAAATTCATCCGCAGGATCATTTACGCCTATATTCCAATCCCTTGAAAACTCTTGATTCCGGTATTGCCCCACGGCTGAAAAACGGTCCTGTTTGTATTCAAAATCCGCCTTGGAAAGCAAGGACCATTTCCTTGAAGCAGGAAGACTATCCTTTTCCGATTTCTTGTCCAAGGAGAATGATTGTCTGTAAGTTGCCTTGACCGCCGTTCCGATGTCATCCCCCGAATCCAAATCAGAGAACCGGTTTAGATCATTATTGGACATGGCGGCTTCAATGTCCACAAAGCCGTCCTTATTGATTTCGTATCGCCCGCCAAGGGCAAACACTTGTTTCCTGACAGGCGCCACTAATTGAACAATAGGCTCAAAATTCCCTTGAGGAACGCTGTCTTCCGGTGCCACCCATTTATACACCCTACCGTTGGCATCCGTAGAGGCTAAAACGTAATTTCCTTGATTGATTCCTACCTCGGAAAAACGGGCGCTGTAAAACGCGCTATCCGGATTTATTGAATATAAAAGAACATCCTCGTAGAGAGTGCCATTTACGAGAGTATCCACAAGTTTATACGTAATTCTATCATTGGTAAATTCCTCCAAAGAATCAATTCCCGAACCGAAAATATTAACGGCATCACCGGCATTGCTTAAATCAATTAATTGCTGTGCGGTAAGTTCTTGTGCACCGCTATTTTTGGAATCCTGCTCATTAAATATATTAAATCTTGCAGACCACTTCCCTGCCTTGAATTCCGAGTTCACCGTATATAAGAAACGAAGGAAATTCCTATCCGTATATTCAAATTCAATAACGACTCGACTATCCTTGGTAATCATCCGATTCGGGGTAAATCTTATTTCGGATCTATTGTAATCAATGACGTAATCATTAACCTCGCCCCGCTCCATTAAATTACCGTCTATAAAAACCCTTTCCGTTCCTGAAAGAACAATGATAAATAACTCATTCTCGTTTCCCCTTAACTTATAAGGCCCTTGGTTTCCTTCCTGAACCACAACGGTTTGCCTTGAAAATTTGGAACCCGAAATAGCGAATGCCGCTTCGTTTTTTATGCTGTATTTATCATTAATAACTCGTTCGTCCTTTATTTTGGCGCCTTGGAGTTTTTTACGGTAATTCAGGAAATATCCTTGGGGACGAAGCAGGTCATAATCCCCTGCGGTAATTTCCGTTCCCTTTCTTTTTAATTGAATAAAAACCCTATCGAAGTCATTTATATTTTGGGTATTTCCTTCCGGCTGTAACGGAATGTTTTGATCAGAAATAGCCGCTACAATTTCAATATCATCCCCTAGATTTCCGGTCATCCTTAAATTAAAAGCAGAATTTAAAACCAAGTTTTGGGAATTACCGAAAGAAATGCCCCTGGAAAAAGAACCATTGTAATCTACGCCGTCTAAACTCAATATATTATTGCCGCCGGAAGACTCCGAAAACGGATCATAAACGTACTCAGGTGGAAGTCCCGGATCAACTTTAATCCAAGCGGTATCCAAGTGGGAAATCCGCACTCCTAAATCAATGGAAATTACCCGGAAACGGGTATCGATATTATTCGATTCGGATTGCCAAATGAGGGTAGAACCTTGAATCTTATAGGCGTTTTCCGGAACGGCTTTCCCGTCCTTGTAAAATGCCTCGAAGGTATGTGGAACGACTTGGAGGGAATCCAAAACATAAGACTTCCCCTGCTCCACATCAAAGTTACGGGTACGCCAAGACGACAAATCCCCCTCCGTGATTTGTGCCCCTAGTGGAATGGCGAATAGAACCAATATTATGAAGAGACAATACCTCATCCGAGTTAATAGAACGAACAAAGGTAGTCAAGGGTGCTTTGAAGGGGGAATTTATTGGTCATGATGTCGGCTACTCCCAGATTTTCACGCCTTTTTCACCGGGTTTAGCCCAAGCTCGGAACATACAACCGGTATTGAAAGGCATGGCGAAGTTTCCGTACTTGTCTACGGCGATTAAACCTCCGGCGCCCTCTACGGCTTTCAATTCCTCATTAATGATTTTATCCGCAGCTTTATCAATGGGTAGTTCTTGATATTTCATTTTTGCTGAAAGGTCATAGGCTACGGCATAGCGAATAATAAACTCCCCGTGCCCGGTGCAAGAAACGGCGCAGGTATTATTGTCCGCGTAAGTTCCCGCCCCGATGATGGGAGAGTCCCCTATCCTACCCCAACGCTTATTGGTCATTCCACCGGTTGAGGTTCCTGCGGCGAGGTTCCCGTTCTTATCCAAGGCGGCACATCCTACCGTCCCGAATTTTTCATT
>JAHDDF010000531.1 GCA_020629475.1 Saprospiraceae bacterium | reverse complement strand
ACCTCGGAGGTTTTGGAAACCTCCGAGGTCTGAATAAAAATTTTGGGGAATTCCATTTATTATTTTTCCTTAGAATATTGCTTCACATTAATGATTCGTACAACGGAATACAAAGCCTCGTGTCTCTGCCGGCTTACTTGTTTCCCGTCCACATCAATCGGGACATCCGTACGGTCGTTATCATGGATAATTAAAAAATTATCATTACTCATTTTAGCAATTCCTTCCGCCTTATGGGGCATGTAAATCGGTTCGCCTTTCGTGGTTTTTAAAATTTGGGCGTCACCTCCTTTTTCGTATTCGGATAAAGGAATAAACCATATACAAGAACCTAGTTTTTCACCCTCCTCTAATTCAATACTAGTGGTAGCCCAAATACCGTTGGTAACCGGATCATAATTCAAACTAGACAAACCTAAATCCGCCATAAAGGAATCCGTTTTCATGGTATACGAAATACGGAAATCATCCTTGAGCATTATTTTTCCGTTTTGCTCATAATAGGTACACTCAATAAAAGTGGAGGTATATACCGGATTTTTCCAAGACTCCCCTATTTCACGTACACCGAATACAAGCCGATTGCCCGGAAGGGTAGTTAATCCTTCAATTTTCATGTGTCCCGCCTTCAACAAATCCATGAAAATACCTTTCAGCTCCTTGGAACTCGGATTATCCTTAATACCGCTATCACGGACTACCTGCACCTCTCCTGAAGCCACGTCCATTGCCAATAAGGTATTCCAAGCGTCCCAAGAACCATCGGGTTTAATGCGGTCAAAACCGGAGGTAATAAATAGCGTCTTTTGATCTTGGCTTAACGCAAAATCCTCGATTTTACGGATAGCGGAAAATTCCTCTTGTTGTAATGCAAAAGGATTGGTCATATTCCCCTCCATGATTCTTTCACCATTGGCTAAAAATACCGGTGAAACGGCAGGTGAATATTTATCAATCCCGATAATGGCGGAACCCGTAAATATCTCAACCGCCGAGCTTTCGCAATTGTAGGTACTTCCTTCATCCTCCCCTACCGTTCCTTCCGGGAAGCAATCCATCAATGCTGCCTCAATAACGTAAGTACCGTAAATTCCTTCTTTCAAGGGTTCATCCATAGGCGGAAGCGGAGGCTTACACGCGGAAAGCAAAAGGATGGGTAAAATCAACAAATACAAAGCTCTTTTCATTTCTCCTGATTTTCCGGAAAGATAATGAAATCCGTACAGCTTCAAGGCAATCCTTGATTTACGAATTCGGACGAGGCAGGGCTCAATTCTCGGATTTTGGTAAGTCCTACGGGTATTTCCGCAAGAATTCAAAGAGGCTAAGAATTAGGCTCTGATAGGCAATCGTGTTGCTGTCTCAGCTTGATGCATTTGACTAAAAATCAAGATATTAGATGTTAGACACTAGACGTTAGACTCCGTTCTGTTACTTTAGTAAACAACTGTCTAATGTCTAACATCTAGCGTCTGAATAACAATATTTTAGAGGAGCACCTAGTTGAAAATCCAGCAACAGATTTGCCTATCAAAGCCAAGAATTAAATTTGTACAAAAGCACATATCTAATACGAAAGAATAGCATTGGAGTGACCCGGGCGCCGTATAATTCTACATGAATCACGGTGCCCTTTTTTTGTCCATTACCATTCGTATCTACGGGGTTTATGCCTCGCCTAATTTCGTTAATTCCCATTACAATGATATTCTGTTTATTTTTGGAATGGTTCCAAGGAAAATGGAAATCCCTAAGTATTGGAAACGATAAAAAAATACAAGCAGGTAAAGCCGGGTAACGAGCATCTTTCATTTGACATTAAACGAATGGAGGACGTGCATGAAGCGGCGGGTGGCGTAGTGGACGAACCGCATCGCCATGATTATTACGTGCTTTGTCTGACGGAAAAAGCCAAGGGAACGCATAGCATTGATTTCAAGGAATTCCCCTTGGAGAACGGGCAGGTATTTTTCGTTTCACCGGGGCAGGTACACCAAATTGCGGAGGAGGAAAAATCCTATGGTTGGGTCATGACCTTCTCTCCCCGGTTTATGTTGGAAAGCGGCATCGAGCCTTGTTTTATTGATGATTTACACTTGTTCAAGGAGCATGGCTACTCCCCTCCCCTTTATCCGGATGAGGAAACCTTAATTCAATTAAACCGCATTGCCGAGGAAATAAAGGGCTTTGTACATTCCAGCCGAAAATTCAAGTACCAAGCGGTAGGTGCTTTATTAAAATTGTTTTTGGTGCATTGTAACAATGCTTGTGATTTATCCGCCGAGGATAATACCCAAGCCGTTCAAGCATCGGTTACGCTACTCCGGAATTTCAAGGAGCTATTGGAACAACATTTCGCGGAAAAGCACAAGGTCTCGGATTATGCCAAGGAAATGCATATTACCCCCGACCATTTGAATGCTTCCGTTAAAGCCCTTACGGGCAAAAGCGCCAAGGAGCACATCAGCAGTAGATTGACCATTGCCGCAAAACGACAGCTTATGTTTTCCGGGCTTACCACCAAGGAAATTTCCTTCAAATTAGGCTTTACGGAACCGGGTCATTTTAGCCG
>JAHDDF010000052.1 GCA_020629475.1 Saprospiraceae bacterium | reverse complement strand
AACTTGATAAGAAGCAGCCTGGATTTTTTTCATGGATTCGATTTACCTTGCAAAGATAGAATTCCTTCGGTTAGCCAAACTTTTAAACCAACACCATGAAACAAATTTCCCGAGTCCTTGATAAATACTTTGAACACCTTTCTACAACTAAAGGCAATACATATATCAAGGAGCTTATTCCTGATGTAATGTTGGACAAATCGAAAATTAGTTCGCAAAAAGGGATAGGATTTTGGAAAGCTATTCCCGGCACTATCACCGATTTGGAATTAGAAACTATAGAAAAGCGGATAAAATGCCACCTTCCCTCTTCCTACAAATTTTTTCTCAGGGAACGTCATTTTATTGAATTGGAACTAGGAAAGGAATCGATTCGTTTCTTTAAAAGCCTAACCGGTCATTTCGTGACTGATTTCATTTCTAAAATGAATCATCAATACGAGGAATTAATTTCTAAAAAATACATCCCAATTGCTGAAGTAGGAGATTATGGCATTCTCTGTTTTCATGCAAATAAGGAATATTACGAAAATGAATTTCCTCTCATAATTATTGATTACGAAACGGGGTTCTATCCCCCTGAGCACTATGCTACAAACCTAGAGGAACTCTTTAAGGATTTTGAAATTCACCTAGATGATTGGATACAAGCAAAAAATTCATAAAACACCTGTTATGCAACCAAGAATAATGTATATCGAACATAAAACCGGGCAAAACCACAGAGGGGATGCTTGGATTGGAAAAGTAAAATATTTTAAATCCGGAAAAACGGTTTATTTCAACAATCAGGTTTTCAAGAGAAATAAGAGAACCGGATTTTCCAGCAATCATTATGACCTCAATACCGGAGATGAATATTGGATTTCAGGTGTAAAGAAAAATGGCTTAGATAGGTATTGGGCAGGTGGTGGAAAAATAAAAATTGATGAATCCATTATTAATGAATATCTAAGTATGGTACATTTCGAAACTCTTGATAAAGTAAATTTTGAAATTGTTCGAATTCCTTTCTAAAGGTCAAAGGGATTTTAATCCACTTCCCGTTTCTTCTTCTAACCTACCCCATCCGTCCCTTAAAGTCCTCATACCCGAAACGGCGAAGTACTTCCAAGGAGCCGTCTACTTTCCGGATGGCATAAGAAGGGTGGGAAACGCCATTAAACATATTGGTTTTGACCATGGTATAATGCATCATGTCCTCGAAAACCACCAAGGAGCCGGGTTGTAGTTCCTCCTTGAAGGAATAGGCTTCTACCCTATCGCCGGCAAGGCAAGAAACACCGCCTAATCTATATGCGAATTCTCCTTCATTTGAATCTTCCGCATCCAAAATTACCGGGCGGTAAGGCATTTCCAAGGTATCGGGTTGGTGGCAGGTAAAGCTGATGTCCAATACCGCCGTTTTTACGCCATGATTTTCGATAACGTCAAGGACCGTCGTTAATAAATGCCCTGTTCTCCAAGCTACGGCGGAACCGGGCTCCAAGATGATATCCACCTCGTATTTCTCCTTGAAATCACGGAGTAATTTTACGGCGTGATCCACATCGTAATCATCTTTGGTAATAAGGTGACCGCCACCCATATTCACCCATTTGGCATCCCTTAGCAAATGCCCGAAATGGCGTTCCAATTCGGATAGGGTTTTCTCTAGGGTATATGAATCATTTTCGCAAAGGGCATGGAAGTGGATACCTTCAATAAATTCAGGTAATCCGTCCTTGAGTTGGGCTTTATCTACCCCTAGTCTACTTCCTAAAGCGGTTGGATTATATAAATCCGTTTCCACCTCAGAGTATTCCGGATTCACGCGTAGCCCCATGGAAATCTTGAAGGGATGATTTAGTACGGTGCCCTTGTATTTTTCGAATTGGGACAAGGAATTAAAAGTAATGTGGGAACTATACTTCATGATTTCAGGAAACTCCCTTGGGATGTAGGCGGGCGCATAGGTATGCGCCGGGCTTTTCATTTCCTCAAAACAAAGCCTTGCTTCCCCTAGGGAGCTCGCCGTGGCACCATTTAGATATTTCGAAATGGTCTCAAAGGAATGCCATAGGGCAAAGGCTTTAAAGGCTAGGATGATTTGAACACCTGCCCTATCCCTTAGTGCCGCTATTTTCTCCAAGTTCCGGATTAAGGATGCCTCATCCAAAACGTATGCGGGGGATTCTATCCCCAAGAAGTCGTTTGATTTCATTTGCGGTTGTTTCGAAGCGCGAAGTTAGTGGAAGAAAGATGTAAGAGGCAAGATTTCAGACGGAAGATGAAATTTTGTTGACACATTTCATTTATAAGTAATCGTTCAAAATAATCAATAGGTAATGACTTGTCTTTTTCTTATCATTATTTTTAACCGCTTACTTATAAAAAATTAGGCTATCCGATACCGGATAGCCTAAGGATTCATTTGGACTTTTTACGGATGTACTAGGGTTTATTAAAACGGTACAATGGAGATTCCGAAGCTAATCGGTTGTACTTCGTATCCGCCATTTTCATCTTTATCGAATAAGTCGGAAAGGCCGTAATTCACGTAGAAGTTAACGGGTCCTACTCCGGCGCGGGCGGTTACACCGTATTGTACGCGGTTAAGGTTGAAATCGTCGCGGATTTTGGTTTTGTCGCCGTCCAACTTCTGCTTGGTTTTGGAAGCAATCAAAAGACTACCGTAGCCACCTACGCCTAGGCGAATGCCCGTTTTACTTTTTCCTAACCTTCCGGAGAAACGCATCATTACGGGAACCTTCAGGTACGCGGCTTGCAAGTGGTTTTTCTTAAAATCCTCTCCCGGGTTATCTACCACGGTTACTTGAGGCTGCTCCTCCAATAATGTGATATCATTTTGGAAGCGGTAACGGTTGATTTCAAATCCGGCACCGTAGACAAAACGTACGTGTCCTTTCTTATCGAATTTGATTTGCTGTTGTACCAACTGGATATCCCAGTGATTGGAACCCCACAGACGCTGATCCAATGCATTCATGGATGCGGGGAGGTTTAGTTTTCCGTCAGCGAGGTAGGTGCTGATACCGTAGTCTATCAAGAGCCACCTCGTCTTAACCCGACGGGTATAACTCGTGGAGTCCTTATCCGTATCACCGATGGAAATTTCAATACCCCTAATATCCTTGTCCTCTTCCTCCACTTTAATGGTATCCGGAATTACGGGCTCATCAACGGGTGGAATGGTATCGTTTTGGGCGTAAGTTGTTACTAGGGCGAAAATAAATACGATTACGAAACTTAGCTTTTTCATGATAATGGATTTTTTGGTTTCTTATTGAATTTTAATTCCAATTATATTTCAATTACAATGGACATTACTTTCCCGGGTGCAAGCATGCTTGCAATATCCTTATCGTAATATGAATCTTGATGATAATGGGGAATATTCCCCTAGGATTTTACCAATCCGATGTGGCGAATGCCTCCGGTGTCAGGGCATCTTTAATACCTGATTTTATGTTATCAAGGTCTCTATCTTTTGGTACTAAGCCCATTTTACTCAAGCGAGAAGTGATGGTACTTCTAGGTTCTAACTCCTTGACTGAAACACCTTCCGTCTCCAGTAAATCCCCTTGGGAATTACCCAGAACCGCTACCGCATCAACCGATTGAATTCCAATTATTTCCACAGGGACGAAAGTAGGTACAAGTTCAATCTTTTCTTCTTGCTTTTGACTACCTTCCTCCTTGGCTATCGGTGCTTGGAACTCCGGTTCATTTTCAGGCAACTCGAAGGTTTTTGGTGCAATAACCTCCTTGGGTTGCTGCTTGATTTCCTCCTTGGCATATTCCTGTACGGGAACCATATTTTCCGCCTTGATTTCAGGCGTGGAAATTACTTTTGGCTTCGGCGTTTCCTTTACCTCTTCAACGGGCTTTTCCGTTTTCGCGTAAATTTGGTTTTCGGGTTTTTGTTGCTTGGAATTTGAATCGTTTATTTCAATATCAACTTCCTTATCCTCTTGCTTTTCGGGTGTTTTTATTTCATTTTCAATAGGAGCATTTAATTCAATATGATTTTCATCACCGGCATAATCCCCTTCTTGATTTACCTCTGTATCAACCATTAGCCAAACCGCGCTTACCACTAAAAGGGCAATACCGCATGCCACTAATAAGAATGGCAAAATCCTCCGCTTCTTGGGTGTTGTTTCAGCGATTGCCAAAAGTGAGTCCTTATCGTCAAAAACCACATCGGTTTCAGGCTCCAAGTAGAACATCTCCATTTCCTCCAATTCCTTTCGGATATCGGGATGCTCATCCAAGAAGGACTCCATCTCCACGAGCAAGTCCGCCGGGAGGCTACCCTCCAAGTAATCCAGCGCGAACTGTTCGTAATTTATTCTATTGATGGTCATCACTTTCATTTTTAAGATCCGGTACGTTCCATTCTCCTCAAAATCTCCTGCAACTTCTTTCTCGCCCGGAAGATATATACTTTCACTTGCGCCTCCGATAATTTGGTGATTACACCTATTTCCTTGTAGGAATACCCTTCGTAGTCACGGAGTAAAACCAATCGTTTTTGAATATCCGGAAGGGTTTGCAATGCATTATTAAGGGAGTCCCTTAACTCGAAGCCGTCGGGGCGGCTGTAGATCTCCTTTTCGGGTAGGTCAGCCATGCTCTGCATTCTTTTATTCTTCCGGTAATCATCCACGATGATATTATGCGCGGTGGTGAAGAGGTAGGATTTTACCTTGGCAAAGTCCACACCTTCATGCTTCAGCCACAATTTTTCGAAGGAGCGTTGTACCACGTCCTTTGCATCCGCTTCGCGGCGGAGGCTCTTCACGGCATACCTAAATAGGTTGTCCGCAAAATTTGTAACGGTGGTATGGTATTGTTCCTTCGTCATTTCGCCCGTAAGACGGCTTAGGTTTCCGAAAAGTTACAGCAGCGATAAAAAATTAGTGATTTTTTTTGACAAAAGGAAGAAACAAAACAACAATAAACTGATTATCAGATTGTTAAAAAGAAAAAATTAATAGCAAAAAACTTTCAACTTCTTTATTAGCCCTCCAATTCGGCTAAATCCGGCTTTCTATCAAACAGTATAGATACATAGGAGCAGGCGGGTCTAATCTTGAATCCATTTTCCTTGGCGTATTCCGCCCCCGCACGTACGAGTTTCTCCGCTAGTCCTTTTCCTCTTTGACTAGGGTTCACGTAGGTATGGGTTACTACCATTATGATCTTCTCCGCCATATGGTAGGTCATTTTTCCTAGGGTGTCGTCTCCTTCCTTGATGTAGAAGATGCCGCGTGTTTCGGACTTTTCGTGGGTAATCTGCATGTTGAGGGTGTTTGTTATTCGTAGGACGACTACAGTCGTCCTACGAATAGTAGTTAGCCTAACTCTATCACCAGATCATCTTGATCCAGCATGGTTTTTTCCTTGAGATGGATTTTTACCACCTTACCTTTTACCGGTGAGGTAATGGTACTCTCCATTTTCATGGCTTCAATGACGAATAGTGGTTGATTCACTTTTACCTTATCCCCTTCCTTGACTAGAATCTTGGAAAGGCTTCCTTGTAATGGCGCACCGATTTCATTCTCGGCGGCGGCTTTACGGTTTTCCTTCTTCTCCACGGCTAAGGTCTTATCCAAGATATCCACGGAACGGGTTTGGCCGTTCAAGGAGAATAAAACGGATCTCATACCTTCCTCGTTGGGTTCGGACATGTTCAAGAACCGGATCAAAAGGTTTTTCCCTTCACCGATATTGACCAATATCTCCTCATTGGGTTTTAACCCATAAAAGAAAGAAGGTGTAGGAAGCGTCCAAACATCACCGTAGGATTGGTAATGATTGTAAAAATCACGGAAGACTTTCGGGTATAATTTAAAGGACAAGAAATCCCTCATATCACAGTAATCGAATTCCATTTGGAACTGCTTGAATTCCTCATTGAAATCAATGGGTGCCAAGTGGGCATTCGGACGCTCCGTATATGGTTTTTCGTCCTTGAGTACGAGTTTGGATAAGTCCTTGGGGAAACCGCCGAAGGGCTGACCTAAATCCCCACGGAACAAAGCCTTTACGCTATCCGGGAAGGAAATGGCTTTTCCGTTTTCCAGAATATCCTCCTTGGAATAACCATTGGCCGTCATGAACATCGCCATATCCCCTACTACCTTGGATGAGGGTGTAACCTTTACCAAATCACCGAAGAGTTGGTTCGCCAAGGCATAATTCTGCTTGATGGTCTCGAATTTATCCTCCAAGCCCAAGCCTCTTGCTTGAGGACGAAGGTTGGAGTATTGCCCGCCCGGAATTTCATGCTCGTATACCTCCGCGGTTCCTGCCTTTAGTTCCGTCTCGAAGGGATAATAGTATTTCCTTACGGATTCCCAATAATTGGAATGCGCGTTCAATGCATCCGTATTCATCCGGTTTTCGCGTTCATGACCTTTCATGTACGCTACCACGGAATTAAAGTTGGGCTGTGAAGTTAAACCCGACATGGAACTCAATGCTAAATCTACCACATCCACACCCGCCTCGATAGCCTTTAGGTAAGTGGTGGATTGAATGGATGAGGTATCGTGGGTATGAAGGTGAATAGGGATATCCAAGGACTTTTTAAGTTCCTTCACCAATATTTCCGCAGCACGCGGTTTAAGCAAGCCTGCCATGTCCTTGATACAAAGCATATGGGCACCGGCATCCTCCAAATTCTTAGCTAAATCCAAGTAGTACTGTAAGCCGTACTTGGTTTTATTAGGATCGGAAATATCTCCCGTATAGCAAATACAAGCTTGGGCGATAGAATCCGTTTCCTCCGCTACGGTTTTAATACTTACCCGCATTGCCTCAATCCAGTTGAGGGAATCGAATATCCGGAAGACGTCAATACCGGTTTCCGCAGCTTCCACGATAAACTTCTGGACCAAGTTATCCGGGTATGCGGCATAGCCTACGGCATTTGAACCACGGAGCAGCATTTGAAGCAGGATGTTGGGCATTGCTTCCCTGAACATCGCTAATCGATCCCAAGGATTCTCCTTGAGGAAACGCATACATACATCAAAGGTGGCACCGCCCCAAACCTCGGCGGAGAATACGTCATTGCATTGACGCGAGTATGCTTCCGCGATACGCATCATATCTTGGGTTCTTACCCTGGTGGCAAGCAAGGATTGATGCCCGTCCCTGAATGTGGTATCGGTATATTGAATCGCCTTGGTATTCTTGATGTGCTCCATGAAGCGTTCCCGCCCCAATTCCTTGTACAAGGTCCGGCTGCCCCTTGGGCGATCCGAATAAGGATCATATGCGGGAATCTTAGGTTCCTCGAATACGGCATTTTCATTGACGTACTTAACGTCGCTATTCCCGTTCACGATTACGTCCCCGAGATATTTCAAGAGTTTTGTCCCCCTATCCTTATACCTCGGCATCTTCATGATGCTTGGGTTTTCCTTGATGAAATTCACGGTACATTGTCCTTCTTGGAAGGTAGGATGATCCAAGAGATTCATCAAGAAGCCGATATTGGATTTTACGCCGCGAATTCGGAATTCCGAAAGTGCACGGGCAAGTCTTTGAGCGGCGCCTTTAAGTGTTCTTCCCCTTGCGGTACATTTTACCAACATGGAATCGAAGAAGGGCGAAATCTTAGCACCCGCATATGCGGAACCGGCATCCAAACGAATACCGAAACCTGCCGCTGAACGATAAGCTACTAAGGTTCCGTAATCGGGCTTAAAGCCGTTGGCGGGATCTTCCGTGGTGATACGGCATTGGATGGCATAACCGTTACAACGGATATCCATCTGACTATGAATATAAATTTGCGGATGACGGAAGGGATAATTCATCGCGATAAGGATTTGCGTCCTTACGATATCGATGCCCGTAATTTCTTCCGTAATCGTATGCTCTACTTGAATCCTTGGATTAACCTCAATGAAATAGATGTCATCCCCTTCCACCAAGAACTCGACGGTTCCCGCGTTCCGGTAATTGGTATGCCTACCGATACGAAGGGCATAATCGTATAGTTTTTCCTTGACGGAGGTACTCAATGTTCAACTCGGGGCTATCTCAACCACTTTTTGGACGCGGCGTTGTACGGAGCAATCCCTCTCGTACAAGTGGATAAGGTTTCCTTCCGAATCCCCTAGGATTTGAATTTCTATGTGCTTGGGGTTGGCGATGTATTTTTCAAGGAAAATGGTTTCATCACCGAAGGCGGTCTTGGCTTCTCGTCTTGCCTCGATAAAGGCTTTCCGTAATTCTTCCTCGTTTTGTACCACACGCATTCCACGACCACCGCCACCGCTTGCGGCTTTAACCATAATCGGGAATCCGATGCGGTTTGCTTCGGATAGTGCATCCTCGATGGTATTCAAGTCTATCTGGCTATCCTCGATTAAAGGAACGCCAATTTCCCTTGCTAATTTCTTGGCTTCTACCTTATCGCCTAGGCGCGCCATGGTTTCGGAGGACGGCCCTACGAAGATGATTCCCTCTTCCTCACACCTTCTTGCAAATGCCACATTTTCCGATAAAAATCCATAACCCGGATGAATGGCTTCCACCCCGTGCTCCTTGGCTACCCGAATAATTTCATCAATATTCAAATAGGGTTTCAAGGGTTCATCAGCGGAACCTATTTGATACGCTTCGTCCGCTTTATAACGGTGTAGGGAATAACGATCCTCAAAAGTGTAAACGGCTACGGTTCGAAGCCCTAACTCGGATGCGGCACGTAAGACACGGATTGCTATTTCTCCTCGGTTAGCAACCATTAGCTTGGAAAAGCGTCTTTTTTCCATCAGTGGATTTTTACGGAATCTGTTGTGTCGACGGAAAATCCGTCAACAATTGGTATTAGGCAGGTAGGGTGCGGAAGTTCGCTGTTAGTAGCAAAAATAGTTTTCGTGGTGGAATATGTCAATTAAACGGTAAGAAAATGAGAAGAATAATTACGGTCGTATTTTTAGGTCTGTTTTCCTTATCTATCCAAGCGCAAGATAAAGTGGAATTAGAACGAATCGTAAATCAATTATATACCGCTATTAGCTTTGGTGATGCTAAGGATTTTGACGAAGAAACCTTGTTCTCCTTACTTACGGAGGACTGCCAAATGATTTCCACCGGCGGGAAAAACATGCAGCCTATTTCCAAGGAGGTCTATGCTGAACGTATGAAGGAGTTCAAGGAGAAAGGAATGCTGAAATCTTTTACGGAGCGGGGCTTGAAAAACAAGTTCCAAATCTTCGGGAACGTGGCGCAGGGCTTTTGCTCTTATGAAACGGAAATGCTTTTGGGCAAAGGGGAAAAACGTAAAGCCAGAGGCGTGAACTGCTATCAATTCATTAAGACATCAAATGGTTGGCGGGTCAGCCAGATTATTTGGTTTGATGAGAATGATGAGGTGAAGTTGCCTAGGAGGATGAAATAGGTCGGTGGTATAACCACCGACCATCGCATCGCAATTCCATTGACATAATTTACCGGAGTCTTCTTAAACTTTGAGCGTAAATCCTTTATCTTCATTTTCAAGGAACCTACAATATGGGTTTCTTGAAATGACTTGCTATGGGCTTTCGGCTTTTTCCGTTCATGGTTCTAATGTTTCTTTTTCTGACTCCCTCAACGTCCGTTGTAGCGCAGGAAGATTCCTTGGAATTAAAGTTGCTGGAGCCACTAGAGGATGCGGAAAGGATGGAAATCCTATTCGACTTGGTTTGGGATTACCACAAAACAAAACCCGCAAAAGCGGAAGGATTCCTCAGGGATGCGGAGGAACTTTTGAAGGAACCACCGGACAGTATTAACTACATAGTCATCCAATATTATCATGGGCTTATTAATAAAAACAACGGCAACTTCGCGGATGCGATTCCTTATTTTCGATCCTATATCCAATTTTACGAAAACCAAAAAGATAGTCTTAAGGTAGCCGCGGGATTTTACCAACTTGGTTCCGTCTTTAAGCGGCTTGGGGATTATGATGCTTCATTGGACAACTATATCAGTGCGCTGAATCTCTACCGTATCCTAGGAAAAACAAAAAGGACCGCAAGTACCCTCAACGCCCTTGGAGGAGTGTTCCGGGGCATTAAAAGACACGACGACGCTATCCGTACCTACGAAGAAGCTTTACGATTGCAAAAAGAGGTCGGAAATCAAGTAGGTATAGCAAACGTCCATAATAACCTTGCCCTCATTTATATCGACAAAAAGGAGTATGATTCCTCCTTGAAACATTTCAAGGAACAGGAACGGATTTGTAAGGAACAAAACGATGAAGGAGGCTTAGGCTACCTCTACGAAAATATCGGGGCGATGTACCGTGATCAAGGAAAGCTTGAATCCGCGGAATCGTATTTTAGAAAAAGTATTGCCATTCGTAAAAAGCTGGATGATACCAGAAATTTGGCACATACGCGAATTAATCTAGGACGGGTTTTGGCTTCATTGGGCAATAGCGAGGAAGGCAATGAATTAATCACGCAGGGATTAACGAAAGCGGAAGAATTGGGGATGTGGCGGATTGTCCAAACGGGCAGGCTCGCCATGTCGGAACTCAAGGAAAAGGAAGGGGATTTTGAAGGGGCGCTTGTATTTCACCGTTCTTATTTATCCATCAAGGATTCCATCCTCAACATGGACGTAGCAAACCGTGTAACGGAACTTGACGCGAAGTACGGCAAGGAGGAGGATACCCGCCAAATCGTTTTTCTTACCTCGGAAAATGAACTCAAGGAATCCAGATTGAGGGAAGCCTCAACTAGGAATAAGCTCTTTGCGGCAGGATTAATCATCGCTCTTTTACTAGCGGGTTTTACTTATTTCCTTTTTAGGCAAAGGAAGCGGAACAATGAGGTACTCAAGGAAAAGAACGACGTTATTAGCAAGGCATTGGATGAGAAAAATCTTCTTTTGCGGGAGATACATCATCGTGTCAAAAACAACCTTCAAGTTATTTCAAGTTTGCTGTCCCTACAGTCCAGGTACATCAAGGACGAGAATGCCATAAAAGCGATTGAGGAAGGTAGGACTCGTGTGCGGTCCATGGCTTTGATTCACCAGAGTTTATACCAAAAGGAGAATTTAGTGGGAATTGATATAAAATCCTACTTCGAGAAATTGTTATCGGAACTATTCCGGACGTATAAAGTCGATGGTGGGAAGATCGAATTGGAAATGGATATCGCCCCCTTGAATCTAGACGTCGACACCATGATTCCCCTTGGGCTTATCATGAATGAATTGGTATCAAATGCCTTGAAACACGCTTTCAAAGACAGGGAGTCCGGGCTACTTTCCCTTACGGTAAAAGAGGAAGACGACAAGCTCGTCCTTCAAGTAAAGGACAATGGGATAGGCTTGGAAAATCCTGATATTTTTGAAGGAAACTCGTCCTTCGGGAATAAATTAATATCCTCTTTTTCCAAGAAGCTAAACGCTGAACTAAAAGTTGAGTCCAAGGAAGGTACCCAGGTAGAAATGAGGATAAAGAATTATAAAATTGCCGGATAACATGAAGGGAATAAACATCATAATCGTAGAGGATGAACCTTTAATCGCGGAGGATATCGCGGGGGTAATTCAGGATGCCGGACACAGGGTTTTGACCATTGAACATAACAGTGAACCCGCCTTGGATGCCATCGCCAACCAGAAACCGGATTTGGTATTTCTTGATATTTCCATCGAAGGAAGCCGGGACGGGATTGAAATCGCGGGTATCCTCAAGGAGAAGTACGGGATTCCTTTCATTTTCATTACCTCCCACTCTGATTCGGTTACGCTTGGACGGGCAAAGACGACTACGCCACTCGGTTATATCGTAAAACCATTTACGGAGCAGGACATCTTGACGACCCTCGAAATTTCTTGGTTCAAATTCGAATCCGAGAAAGGGAATAATACCGTTGATAAAGAAAAACTGGATGCGCTTTGCTTGGAACCGCTTACCCCTAAGGAATTCGAAATCCTGCTTGACCTGAAGGATGGCTTAACCAACCAAGCCTTAGCGGATAAACACTTCGTTTCCATTAATACCATTAAAACGCACCTCAAAAAATTGTTCCGTAAAATGGATGTGGGTAACCGCACATCCGCCATCGCTAAAATTCACCCGAAAGGGTGATTCCGCCCCTCTTTTTCTTCCCCAATTTTGAAGTACATAAAAAGCCAGAATCATGAAAAATACAATCAAGCTTTTCTTCTTTGTCCTAATTAGCCTAAGTGCGGCATTACCGTATAACCTCCAAGCACAATCCACCATTGATGATGATGGTGATAAGCCTAATCGGTGGTTTGAAAAAGTCAGGGAAAAAGCCAAGAAAAACCGCGACTACCAGTTGCTAAGAAAGGAAATCCAGAGGGATTCGTTCACTGATACCCTAACGGTTAATCGATTGGAAAATGCCATTATCATTTTTCATGGTTTAGAGGAAAGAGAGGCGGAAAACTTCATTAACCGTGGAATCGCGGAATTGATTCGGATGGAAGCATTGGGCATTCCAACCAATTGGGGAACCCGTGACTCTTTGCCTTGGTTCAAGGCCCCTAATATGGAAGGTAACGAGTATCGGATTTTCAGGAGAATTGGGACCTATTTTCGAGAAGGTACTCCAACAAACCCAAGAGATGCCGTTGCAAAAGAGGAAAGCCGCCATAGCGGGGGTCATTATCGGAGCCGGAATCGGTTATACGGACAGCGGTAGTTCAAGCGCCAATGCCGGAGCGAAATTGGGTATGAAATATTCGAGAATCGTAATGCGTATCATGAACGGAAGAAAACCGGAAGATTTCAGTCCAAACTTACCTAATGGTTTCTTATCTCCTTATTTTTAGGAAAAAGAAACCAACATGGAAGCCGTTTCCGATAATTTCGCTACTGACCAAACACCCACCAAGCGTTTGGAAAGGATTTTTAGCTTGCAGAAAAAAGCTTTTCTGAGCCATCCTTACCCAAGCGCTGCCCAACGCATCGAATTGATGGAACGCATCCCGGAAATGCTTCGGAAAAACCGGGAGAAAATCCTTGCCGCCTTGCATGAGGACTTTGGCGGGCATTCGGAAAAGCAAGGGGATTTGGTGGAAATCCTAGGGATGTTTGACCGGGCGAAATACAACATCGCTAACGTCAAAAAATGGATGAAGCCCCTGAAAAAGGAGGTCAATCCGGTGACCTTGGGTAGTTCCAAGGCGTTTTTGAAATACCATCCCAAGGGGGTTGTCGGGAATATGGTTTCTTGGAATTTCCCCTTCGATATCGGCTTGGGTCCTACCTTGGATTTGTTGGCGGCGGGCAACCGCGTTATTATTAAACCTTCGGATTTATCACCTGCTTGCGGCAAGGTGTTGGAGGAGATGATTTCGGAAACTTTTGACGAGGACCAGGTGGCGGTGGTAAATGGCGGGCTTGATCTCGCTATTCATTTTCCTTCCTTGAAATGGGATCATTTGGTGTATACCGGAAGTGGTGCCGTGGGGCGGAAAGTCATGAAAGCCGCCGCCGAAAATTTGGTGCCCGTTACGCTTGAACTGGGCGGAAAAAGCCCCGCTATCGTACACACGGATTCCGTGACGGATGAAACGGTGCGGGACATCGCGGGCGTCAAGGTGGTGAAGCGCGGGCAGATGTGCGTTACGGTGGATTATTGCTTGGTTCCCGCTTCGCGGTTGGATGTTTTTACGGATAAGATGATTGCCCATTTCCAAGCGAATTTCGCGGAGGGCAATTGTGCGGAACATGCTTGCGGTATTATTACGGACCGGCACATGAAACGTCTTCAATCCTTGGTGGATGAGGCGGTGGATGCCGGTGTGGAGGTTACCCAAATCGGAGAGAATGTAGCGGGCGGTTCTAGGAATATGCCTTTTTATATCGTCAAAAATCCGCCTAGGGATTTGGGCTTGATGAAGGAGGAAATTTTTGGTCCTATCCTACCCATCATTCCTTATGATGATACTTCGGATGCCATCCGTTTCGTGAATGCGGATGATAAGCCGCTTGGCTTGTATATCTTTTCCGGAAACCAAAACTTTACCGATACCATTTCGGAACAAACGCAATCCGGTGGTGTGGCGGTTAATATCGCCGCTCTTCAAGCGGCTCAACCGTCCTTGCCTTTCGGCGGGATCGGGGAAAGCGGGATGGGCTTGCATCACGGTATCGAGGCGTTCCGGGAGTTCTCGAATCCCCGTGGGTATTTCATTAAGGGCAAAGGCGGTACTTTTGATGCGATTACACCGCCCTACGGTTCCGCTACGGAACATTTAATTCATGATGTGGCTTACGCACCCATGGGGAAGCAGATTTTATTTGCCTTGAAGCGTTTACCGGGGGATTTGTGGAAAAGGATGTTTACTTGAGGTCGGTGGTGCAACCACCGACTATCGGAAGCACCGATTATCGCAAGCATGGATTATCGGAATTTATTGGGCATTGCTCCATGAAATAGGTTGAGTAATTTTAAAAAAATCCATGCTCCGTAAATACGAGGAAACGTGGCTTTTTTTAATGTTTATATAAAGTATTTCAACTCCTTCCTCCTCCATCAATAAGTTCGTTCTTTTAAATTTTACAATATTTCTTTTTTCCGCTATTCCGGGAATAGAAACCCGTTTCCGAATATACTCCTGAACCACTCCTCTTTCTATCGATGAAACCGTTCGTTCTTGATTCCGTATTTCATTTTCGTCCAATTCCTTAAATCTCAAGTAAACGATTTCACCTCCTCCAAAAAAGAAACCGAATTCCATTGAATTAATTGCTTCAACCCCTTTTAGATTTCCGGGAATTAATATCTCAAAATTAGGAGGATTCAATATTTTATCACCATAAGACAGTCTTACCCTAGCAACATGCTCATACAATTCCCAATCTTCTACATTAATATTTCTTGATTCTTCGAATATCAGGTATCTATCCTTTTCAATAAATCCCTTATCTGAAAAGCTCGAGAACAACACACCGATAAACAATAGGATAAAAAACGGGAAAATTTTATGGAGTTTCATACCGGCTTAATATTTAACATTCGGAAATCTTACTCCTATAATCATATTTATTCATTATAATGCTGCATCAGAGCCAGGAGTGTAAGCACCGATTATTGGACTCTGACTTTTTTCAACAACTTCACTAAAATCAAGCTCATTAAAAAGGATATTAAAATAATCGGAACACTCAGAATTTTCAGACCATCGAGGATTGCTCCTTCGTCTTCACTAAATATATTTCCTGACCTATATTTTTCTAAAATAGGATTCAAGAAAAAATCCTGAGTAAAAATCAAAATCAAATTGATTGTTACAAAGATTATTAAGCTTAGGACCAGTATCCTCTTCCAATATATCATCGAATAATTTGATTATATAGCTATACGCTGGGGTATTTCGTTGCAACTTCTCTTTTTTACCTTTTCTTTTTAAGTGCCATCTCCTCCGGACGTCCATCCAGAATAAAAAATTGATTATCTTTTATTATGCATTTTTGATTTTCAAAAAAGGGGTAAAACCTTAAACCACCTGAGGGGATATCGACGGAATAACATTGCCCCCCGGAGTCTTTATCAATTTGAACTGACTTTGATTTAACTCCTTCAACTTCTATATACATTTTTTGATATGATTCATCCATTAAAATAGTTTCTCTTGGAAAAACCCGTATTGAATCATTAATAAATATTTCGCAGTTGCTTATCTCATAAGGATTCTCCGGGTCACTTGAAGTAATTACAAATGAAATTGAATCAATCGAAACGTAATTCTGACACTGTTCCTTTTTGTAAATGTTGATTGAATTTTTATGATACCTACTATTTATAATTATCGTATCATTCTCTCCTACTACCCAATTTCCTGTTCCTTTGTGAGTTATTAAATCCGAACTTGATACAAGGACATAAGAACCATCCGGTTTCATCTCGAATGAAGAATAGGAATAGTTTGTTATTGATTCGTACGTGCCTGAATATTTTCCGTGTGAAATGCATCCGTAAAAAAATAGCACGAATATTAGTGCCGGTAAAATTATCCTCTTAGAATTCCTATCATAATTTAAAAAGCTTAAAAGGGAGATGGTTGGGGCTACAAGGAGATGATATATCATTTTAGTATGGGGTTTAGTATTTAATCGTTGCCGGAGCGGTCGGTGGTGCAACCACCGACTATCTGTTATATAACTATACATCAGGGTTTTCATATTCAAAAAAATACAATTTAGATTCAGTTGATTTTACAC
>JAHDDF010000530.1 GCA_020629475.1 Saprospiraceae bacterium | reverse complement strand
ACATGAAATTCCAATTACTACAAGGAGACATTACCAAAATTGATGCGGAAGCCATTGTAAATGCGGCAAACTCTTCCTTGCTTGGAGGTGGAGGTGTGGACGGTGCCATTCACCGTGCGGGCGGTCCGGCGATACTTGAGGATTGTAAAAAAATACGCGCCAAACAAGGGAAATGTAAAACGGGAGAAGCCGTAATTACAGGCGCCGGAAATTTACCTTCCAAATTCGTGATTCACACGGTAGGCCCCATTTGGAATTCAGGAAAAAAGGAACCTGCCTTACTTGCTAATTGTTATTATAACTCCTTGAAATTAGCGGATGAGTACGGCATTAAATCCATTGCCTTCCCCAATATCAGCACCGGCATTTATCGGTTCCCCAAGGACAGGGCCGCGGAGATTGCCGTTGAAACCACAAAGCGATATTTCAAGGAAAATGAATCAAGCATTGAGCAAGTGATTTTCATTTGTTTTGATGAGGAAAACCACGCACTATATCAAGAGCAATTAAAAACTTAACACCACGAATTCCGTCCTCCGGTTTAGCTGCTTGCCCTCCTTGGTATCATTGGTGGCAATGGGTTTGCTTTCCCCGAAACCTTTGGACTCCAATCTGCCTGAGGAAATACCTTTTCCGATAAGGTAAGATTTCACGGAAGCTGCCCTATCCGAAGACAAGCGTAGGTTATCCGCATCGGAACCTACATTATCCGTGTGTCCATCTATGCGAATGCGCATATTGGGATATTCTTGGAGCAAATCGTAGAGCTTGTTTAATTCCGTTTGGGAATCCGATTTCAATTTGGCGGAGCCTGAATCAAAAAATACGTTCCTTAATACGATGGGTTTATTGGTTTCCGGCTTGGGCGAAGCCGAAGGGTTAGGCTTATCCGGTGCCGCTACCACGGCAGGTGGAATCGGGCTTAACTCTATGGTTAGTTCAAATGGTTCATCCAAGGAAGCGTCCTGGGCATCCAAGGCGAAATTAGAAGAGTGGAAGAGGTATCCTTTCTTGCCTACGTTTAATCCGTAATTCTTTCCGGCGGGAAGACAAACCAAGAACTCACCTTTATCGTCCGTTAAGGAAGAAGTATGCGGCTTGGAGGCTTTTACGTCCGTAAATTCCACATCCGCTTGCAAGGGCTTTTTGGTTTCCGCATCTATAACCCTCGCCTTGACATACGTCACGGGAGAAGGACGCAATTTAGGCGCCAGTTCAAAGTAATAAATATCATGCTTGGTATCCCCGATTTCTCCCGCGCCATTCTTATCCATTTTACGATTGGTATCGAAGTAGGCGGTAGTTCCGTCCAAGGAAACCATGAAGCTCCCTTCATCGAATTTGGAGTTGATGGGTGCGCCGAGGTTCTTGGGTTCTCCCCAGGTGCCGTCAGCCTTTTTACGGGAAATAAAAACATCATAGCCCCCGAATCCGGGCAAACCATTGGATTTGAAATATAAGGTCTTCCCGTCCGGGTGGATGAAAGGTGTTTGATCATCCCCCGTAGTATTAATTTTACCGGAAAGCGCCTTGGCTTGCGACCATGTTCCGTCTTTGTCACGGGTAGAAACGTAGATATCAGCTTTCCCCTTGTTGTTCTTCCTCCGTGAAGCGAAATAAACGGATTTCCCGTCCGCGGAAACGGAGGGTTGGGATTCCCAATTCATGGTATTGACATAAGGTCCCATATTGACGGGAGTAGTCCAGTTTCCTTTCTTCAATTCAGAGAAATACAAATCACAACTCCCGTAACCATCACGGCGATCACAAGCGGTATAAACCATGAACTTGCCGTCAGCCGAAATACTCTGGTTGGCTTCATTGCCGGGGGTGTTCAAGGAACCAATCGGTTGCCCGGTAGTCCAACCGTCCTTCGTCTTTCGGGAGAAGTAGATGTCTTCTTGCCCTTTTAGGCGGCGGGTGTAGAAAAACACTTCGCCGTCCGCCGTAAGGGAAGGGAAATATTCGAATTCCTTGGTGTTGATTTTTTCACTCATCCGCTTGGGGTCAAAAGGCACTTTCCCGCTTCCCGCATCCAACATAAAATCGCAATCCGAAACCAAGCGTTCCGCCTTGGTCAATAAGGCAGCATTGGGCCTTGGAGCCTTGCGGTACATTTCCACGTGCTTGAGTGCTTCCTCGCATTTCCCTGCCCGTTTTTCAATGGCGGCTAAGGTGTACAACAAACGAGAGTTATAGTAAGGATCCATTGCGATGACTTCCTCCAATGCCTTTTCGGTAGTGGCTTCGTCCCCTTGGGAAAACTTGATGGACGCCCATTCGATTTTGGCATCAATAAATTTCCGATCCTCTTGTAGGGCGCGTTCGAATTCCTTGAGCGCATCCGCGTTTTTGTTGGAGCGCATGAGTTCCTTGCCTTTTTCGTAATACTTCAAGGCTTTCTTGCCTGCCGTCTTCTTGGTGGTATAGGATTGTCCCTGCACGGCAAAAAAACCGAACATGGCAAATATGGTGAGGATGAGGATTCTCATGGTTGGCGGATTTGCGTTCATCTTCAAAGTTAGGGTTTCCGGGGATGTTTAGTTCTTAAGAAGGATATAAGGGGTGGTTAAGGTTGTA
>JAHDDF010000051.1:12743-16307 GCA_020629475.1 Saprospiraceae bacterium | reverse complement strand
GCACGATGATCGCCGACGCGACGATGGCGGACTTAACCACCGCGGACGTTTGGGCGCAGTTGACGGACGCCAATACTTGTGTAAATACGATCGACGTAACGACGACGGTTAACCCACTACCTGTGGTAACCGATCCTAATATTATGGTATGTACGGAAGATGCAACCTTATATGACTTAACGCAGCATGATGCTACGGTAGGAACCGGAACGGTCGTATGGTACGACGGAGACCCGAATGCGGGCGGAACAGTCGTTGCTACCCCGGTAAATGCTGACTTGAATTCTATTACGGATTTATGGGCGCAATTAACCGATGCGAATACTTGTGTAAATACGGTTGACGTAACCGTAACAATAAATACCGGACCTCCAACGAACCTAGCCGTTGATACCGATATCTGTACGGGACAGAACACTGCTACCATCACAGCGGAAGACGATCCTACCTATACCTACGCATGGTCCCATGACGGAACAGAGACCGGTTCATCCGTCGTGGTAGCAACCGGAGGTCCATACACTGTTACCATAACGGATGGTAATGGTTGTTCTTCCGAAGAAACCATTACCGTTGATGAATTTACGCCACCAACCATCTCCATTTCAGGAGCGGATACTTATTGTGAAAATGGCTCGACTACCTTGAGTGTTCCTGCTGGTTTCACTACTTATGTTTGGTCACATGACGGAACACTAAATACTGAATCCGTAACGGTTTCAAATACGACATTGCCTATCCAAAACTACAGTGTGACCGTAACGGACGCAAACGGATGTACAGGAGAAGCAAACATTGATGTTGAAGAATTACCGCTACCTACCGCTACACTTTCCGTAGCTCCGACTACCGTTTGTGAAGGCGATGACGTAGTAATTACCATAACAGGAACACCCGGTGCGGACGTTAGTTATAATAACGGTACAACCAATGTAACCGTAACTCTTGATGGAGTTACCGGCGAAGCTACCGAGACTGTTGTTGCAGGTTCTACCGACTTTACGGTTGCCTTGGCCTCCGTACAAGAAGGAGCTTGTAGCCAGACCCTAACGGAAAGCCAGCTTGTAACCGTAAATACCGTACCTATTGTTGGTGTTGATGGTGCATTGGACGTATGTGCGGGCGGCGACATTAACACCTCCGTTGATTTGGTGTCCGGTCTTGACGGAACCCAAGATGGAGGTGGTACCTGGGCTGATGTAGACGGGGCAGGCGTTAGTTTAGCTGATCCAACAAATGTTGACTTTACCGGTGTTGCCCCCGGTGATTATAATTTCACCTACACCGTAGCGGGAGTGGCTCCTTGTCCATCAGCTACCGCAACGGTTGTTGTAACTGTTGCTGACGAACCTACTATCACCTACGATAATTTTGTTTGTTCAGTTGACTTAACGACTTATGACGTAAACATTACCGTTTCTTCAGGAACCGTTTCTGCGGATCAAGGAACAGGAATTGTAGATAATGGAGGTGGTTCTTATACCATTACCCAAGTACCAAATAATACGACCGTAAATATCACCGTAAATGATGCGGCTACAGGATGTGAATCTTCCATAGCGATAACGGAAAATTGTACTTGTCCGGTTGTGGATCCGCCTGTAAGCGGAGGAGATTTCACCATTTGTGAAACGGATCCGATCCCGACGATTTCCGCTACGGCAAATCCGGGAGAGGTAGTGAATTGGTATGACGCAGCAGCCGGAGGAACCCTTCTTGCATCAGCTACGAATACATTTACACCGGCGTCATTGGCTACGGGTGCAAACTCATTCTTTGCCGAGTCTCAAATTCCTGGCGGACCTTGTGTTTCCGGAACCAGAACCGAGGTAGTAATCACGGTTAATCAGAATCCTACCGCAGGTACTGAAACGCTTGAGGTTTGTGATGATGATACGGACGGTATCGCTTCCTTCGATTTGACCTTGGCTGATGCAGCGGTTGTCGGAGGACAATCGGGCGTAACGGTTACTTATCACTTAACGCTCGCGGATGCTCAAGCAGGGACACCTACCTTGACTTCCCCTTATACCAATGTCGTTATCAATACCCAAACTATTTTCGTAAGGGTAGAAGATGATGTTACAGGATGTTTCGCTACGAATACAGTTGACTTAGTAGTGAACCCACTACCGACAATGGCGCCGATCGTAACACCTGAAACTTGTTTAGGTGATGCTGACGGAACCGTAACCATTAATGGTTCAGGAACAGGTGTCCTTACTTATAGTATGGATGGAACCAATTTCCAAGCCAGTGACGTATTCAATGGTTTGGCGGCAGGTCCTCATACCGTATACGTTCAAGATGAAAACGGTTGTATCGCTCAAGAACCTATTACGGTTGATCCCGGAACGGAACTAACCATCACCTTGGTAGATGCGGTTTGTAACGATAATGCGACCCCGTCCGACGATACGGATGATTTCTATGAAATTACCGTAAACGCCACGGCAACTAACCCGGGCGTTTCCAACCAATTCGAGGTATTCGATGGCGCTACTTCACTAGGTACCTTTACCTATGGTGTGGGAGGTACGATTGCCACGACTTACCCGGCTGATGGTTCTTCCATTACCTTGGATTTCCAAGATGTGGATAATAACACTTGTACGGCTTCTCAAGGAGCAGGACCATTCGATTCCTGTTCCCCTGTATGTGCCTTGACGATTACGGACTCCTCCATCGTTTGTGATGATAACGGAACACCATCCGATGATACGGATGACTTCTACACGGTTACCGTAAATGCAACGGCATTGAACCCGGGCGCATCCAACCAATTCACGGTTACGGATAACGGCACGGGAGCACTTTTAGGAACATTCACCTACGGAACAGGCGGAACCTTTACGGTACCTGCTGACGGTTCCACGATTACCCTGGATTACGCTGATGCTGATGATGCGGCATGTACGGATTCCACGCCAATCGGACCACTAGATACATGTTCCCCTGTATGTGCCTTGACGATTACGGATTCCTCCATCGTTTGTAACGATAACGGAACACCATCCGATGATACGGATGACTTCTACGAGGTTACCGTAAATGCTACGGCATTGAATCCGGGTGCTTCGAATCAATTCACTGTTACCGATAATGGTACCGGTACATTACTTGGAACATTTACCTACGGAACAGGGGGAACCTTCACGGTACCTGCTGACGGTTCCACGATTACCCTGGATTACGCTGACGCTGACGATGCGGCATGTACGGATTCCACGCCAATCGGACCACTAGATACATGTTCCCCTGTATGTGCCTTGACGATTACGGATTCCTCCATCGTTTGTAACGATAACGGAACACCATCCGATGATACGGATGACTTCTACGAGGTTACCGTAAATGCTACGGCATTGAACCCGGGCGCATCCAACCAATTCACGGTTACGGATAACGGTACGGGAGCACTTCTAGGAACATTCACTTACGGAACAGGTGGAACCTTTACGGTACCTGCTGATGGTTCAACGATTACCCTGGATTACGCTGATGCTGATGATGCGGCATGTACGGATTCCACGCCAATCGGACCACTAGATACATGTTCCCCTG
>JAHDDF010000051.1:0-12643 GCA_020629475.1 Saprospiraceae bacterium | reverse complement strand
CTGTATGTGCCTTGACGATTACGGATTCCTCCATCGTTTGTAACGATAACGGAACGCCATCCGATGATACGGATGACTTCTACACCGTAACGGTAAACGCTACGGCATTGAATCCGGGCGCATCCAACCAATTCACGGTTACGGATAATGGTACGGGAACCTTATTAGGAACCTTTGATTATGGAGTAGGTGGCCAGTTTGATATTCCTGCATTTGGAGGGACACCTACTTTGGATTACGCTGACGCGGATGATGCGGCTTGTACTGCATCCACGCCAATCGGTCCATTGGATACTTGCTCACCATTGTGTGACTTGTCCATTACCGTAATAGATGCAATTTGTAATGATAACGGTACTCCTACGGATAGCACCGATGACTTCTACGAAGTAACCGTGGATGCATCCGCTTTGAATCCGGGTGCTTCCAATCAGTTTACGGTTACGGATAATGGTACCGGAACTCTCCTAGGAACATTTACCTATGGTACCGGCGGTACGTTTAACGTTCCTGCCGATGGTTCTACCATGACCTTGGATTACGCGGATGTTGATGATCCGACTTGTTCCGACAGTGGTGATATCGGACCATTGACACCATGTTCCACAACATGTGCCTTGACCATTACGGATGATACTGCAACTTGTAATGATAACGGAACCCCATCCGATAATACGGATGATTTCTATACGATTGACGTAAATGCAACGGCTGTTAATGGTGGTGCATCCGGTCAGTTTACCGTGACCAATAATGGAACAGGAGCATTGTTGGGTACATTTGATTACGGAGTAGGAGGTCAAGTAATTCTTCCTGCGGATGGTTCCACGGTAACCTTATTGTACGCGGATGCGGACGATGCGGCTTGTCAGAATACTTCATCCGTTGGACCGCTTGATAGCTGTTCCCCTGTATGTGCCTTGACGATTACGGATTCCTCCATCCTTTGTGATGATAACGGAACACCAACGGATGATACGGATGACTTCTATAATATTACCGTAAACGCTACGGCGTTTAATCCCGGTGCATCCGGTCAATTCACCGTGACCGAACAGGCAACAGGTACCGTATTAGGAACATTCGACTACGGAATCGGTGGTGGAGTGGTACTCCCTGCGGATGGCACTACGCCAACATTGGTATTCGCTGACGCGGATGATGCGGCATGTAGCAGTACTACGCCTGTTGGTCCATTGACATCATGTTCCACTACTTGTGCACTTACCATTACTGATGCGACGATTACCTGTAACGATAACATGACTCCATCCGACGATACGGATGACTTCTACGACGTGACGGTTAATGCCACGGCTGCCAACGGTGGTGCTGCCGGTCAATTTACGGTAACGGATCAAGCAACGGGTACCTTACTTGGAGCATTTGATTATGGTGTAGGTGGTACGTTCACGCTTCCTGCGGATGGTGCCACGGTAACCTTGGTTTACGCTGATTTGGACGATCCTACTTGTAGTGATAACACATCCGTTGGACCATTAGATACTTGTTCCCCTGTATGCGCATTGTCTATTACCGAAACAACAATTGTTTGTAACGATAATGCAACGCCATCCGATGATTCGGATGACTTCTACGATGTTACGGTAAATGCAACGGCATTGAACCCGGGCGTTTCCGGTCAGTTCACCGTTACGGATCAAGCAACAGGCGCGGTTCTAGGAACTTTTGATTATGGAACGGGAGGTACATTCCAAGTACCGGCTGATGGTTCAACTCCAACACTTGATTTCACGGATTTGAACGATGCCGCTTGTACGGATAGTGCACCAATAGGTCCATTGACGCCATGTTCCACTACATGTGCCTTGACCATTACGGATGCTACGGCAGTATGTAACGATAACGGAACGCCATCCGATAATACGGATGATTTCTATGATGTAACGGTGAATGCTACTGCGGTTAACCCGGGTGCTACAGGACAGTTCAACGTCGTGGATCAGGCAACAGGTACGGTATTAGGAACATTTAATTATGGTACGGGCGGTACATTCCAATTACCGGCTGATGGTTCTTCCCCAACGCTTGTTTATGTTGATGTGGATGATGCCGGTTGTACCGATACTGCTCCGATAGGACCGCTTGATAGTTGTTCCCCTGTGTGTGCCTTGACCATTACGGATTCCTCCATCGTTTGTGATGACAACGGAACACCATCCGATGATACGGATGACTTCTATACGGTAACCGTAAATGCTACGGCACTGAATCCGGGTCTAACTAACCAGTTTACCGTTACGGATCAAGCAACGGGGACTCTACTTGGAACCTTTGATTATGGTGTAGGTGGAACCTTTAACGTTCCTGCTGACGGTTCTACACCAACGCTTGATTTCGCTGATGCGGATGATGCGGCATGTACGGCTTCCACGCCAATCGGACCATTGGATTCTTGTTCCCCTGTTTGTGCATTGACCATCCTTGATGCAAATGCCATTTGTAATGATAACGGTACGCCAACCGACGATACGGATGACTTCTATACCGTGGATGTAGATGCAAGTGCATTGAATGCAGGCGCTACAGGCCAATTTACAGTAACGGACTTGGCAACGGGTACCTTACTCGGAACCTTTGATTACAATGCAGGAGGTCAAATTACGCTTCCCGCTGATGGTTCAACGGTAACATTGGTTTATGCTGATGTTGATGACCCGACTTGTTCCGACAATACGGATGTAGGACCACTTGATGCGTGTTCCACTACTTGTGCGCTTACCATTACTGACGCTTCGGTTGTATGTGATGATAACGGAACGCCATCCGATAACACGGATGACTTCTACAATGTAACCGTGAATGCTACGGCATTGAACGGAGGGGCTTCAGGACAATTCATTGTAACGGATAACGGCACGGGAACAGTACTTGGAACCTTCGATTACGGTACGGGCGGAAACTTCGTTCTTCCTGCGGATGGTTCTACTATCACTCTATTGTTCTCTGACGCGGATGATGCTGCTTGTCAGAACACGACCTCCATAGGGCCACTTGATAGCTGTTCACCTGATTGTGAATTGACCATCACGGATGCAACGGAAACTTGTAACGATAACGGAACGCCATCCGATGATACGGATGACTTCTATACGATTGACGTAAATGCAACGGCATTGAATGCCGGTGCTACCGGTCAATTCACGGTAACTAATAATGCTACGGGTGCATTACTCGGAACCTTCGATTATGGTGTAGGTGGTCAAATTACCTTACCTGCTGACGGTTCTACGGTAACGCTTGATTTCGCTGATGCGGATGATGGGACTTGCGTAGCTAGTACGACGACCATAGCATTAGCTCCATGTTCTACAACTTGTGCCTTGACCATCACGGATGCAACGGCGACTTGTAACGATAACGGAACGCCAACCGATGATACGGATGATTTCTACACGGTTGACGTAAACGCTACGGCAGCCAATGGTGGTGCTACCGGTCAGTTTACCGTAACAGACTTGGCAACGGGTACAGCCCTTGGAACCTTTGATTACGGAATCGGTGGTCAGGTAACTTTACCTGCCGATGGAGCTACCGTAACACTGGTATTCACGGATGTTGATGATCCGACTTGTAGCAATACTACGGATGTAGGTCCATTGACGCCATGTTCTACGACTTGTGCTTTAACAATCACGGATTCTTCCATCCTTTGTGATGATAACGGAACGCCATCCGATAATACGGATGATTTCTATACCGTTACCGTAAATGCTACGGCTGTCAACGCTGGCGCTACCGGTCAATTTACCGTGACTGATAATGCAACCGGTGCTTTACTCGGAACCTTTGATTACGGAGTAGGTGGTACATTTACCCTACCTGCAGATGGTTCTACGCCAACGCTTGATTTCGCGGATGCGGATGATGCGGCTTGTGCAAACAGTACGAACATTGGACCGCTTGATAGCTGTTCCCCTGTATGCGCCTTGACGATAACGGATTCCTCTATCGTTTGTAACGACAATGGAACACCATCCGATGATACGGATGATACTTACACGGTAACCGTAAACGCTACCGCATTGAACCCGGGAGCGGCTAACCAGTTTACCGTGACTGATAATGCAACGGGTACGATCTTAGGAACCTTCGATTACGGAGTAGGTGGTACATTCAACCTTCCTGCAGATGGTTCTACACCAACGCTTGATTTCGCTGACGCGAACGATGCTACCTGTACGGCAAGTACTCCTGTAGGACCATTGACACCATGTTCCACTACATGCGCAATCACCATTACGGATGATACGGCGACATGTAATGACAACGGAACGCCATCCGATAACACGGATGACTTCTACACGGTTGACGTAAACGCTACGGCGGTCAACGGTGGCGCTACCGGTCAATTTACCGTTACGGATCAGGCAACGGGTACGGTACTCGGAACCTTTGATTATGGAACCGGTGGTCAGGTAACCTTACCTGCCGACGGATCAACCGTAACTTTGGTATACGCTGATGTTGATGATGCGGCTTGTGCCAATACTTCAGATGTAGGACCTTTGGCTCCTTGTTCCTCTACTTGTGCACTTACCATCACGGATGCTACCGTGACTTGTAACGATAATGGAACATCCTCTGATGATACGGATGACTTCTACGATGTTACCGTAAACGCTACCGCGGCTAACGCAGGTGCTACCGGACAATTCGTAGTAACGGATAATGCCACAGGTTTTGTACTCGGAACCTTTGATTATGGGGTAGGAGGTACATTTACCCTTCCAGCTGACGGTTCCACGGTAACCTTGGACTTCACTGATGCGGATGACATTGCATGTACGGCTTCAACATCCGTTGGACCATTGGATACTTGTTCCCCGGATTGTGCTTTGAGCATTACCAACTTGAATCCATTATGTAATAATAACGGTACACCATCCGATAATACGGATGACTTCTATACGGTTGACGTAAACGCCACGGCGTTGAATGCGGGTGCTACCGGTCAGTTTACCGTTACGGATCAAGCAACGGGTACGGTACTCGGAACCTTCGATTATGGAACCGGTGGTCAAGTAACGTTATCTGCGGACGGTTCAACCGTTATGTTGGTGTTTGCTGATGTAGACGATCCTACTTGTTCCGACAACGCAAGTGTAGGACCACTTGATCCATGCTCTACGACATGTGCTATTACGATCACGGATGCGACCGTTACTTGTAACGATAACGGCACACCATCCGATGACACGGATGATTTCTACGACGTAACCGTTAACGCTACCGCATCCAATGGAGGTGCTACCGGTCAGTTTGTAGTAACGAATAATGCGACAGGCGCCGTACTCGGAACCTTTGACTACGCAGTAGGCGGAAACTTCACTGTTCCTGCAGATGGCTCCTTGCTTACCTTGTTATTCACGGATGTGGATGACGCGGCTTGTCAAGCAAATACGGATATAGGACCATTGGTGACTTGTTCCCCGGATTGCGCCCTAACCATTACGGATGCTACGGCAACCTGTGATGATAACGGCACGCCATCCGATGATACGGATGATTTCTATACGGTTGACGTAAATGCAACTGCGGCTAACGCGGGAGCTACGGGTCAGTTTACCGTAACGAATCAAGCAACAGGTGCCGTATTAGGAACCTTTGACTACGGAACGGGCGGGCAGGTAACCCTACCTGCTGACGGTTCAACCGTAACTTTGGTATACGCTGATGTAGACGATGCGGCTTGTAGCAATACGACGGATGTTGGACCATTGACGCCATGTTCCTCTACTTGTGCCCTAACCATTACGGATGCTACGGCAACCTGTGATGATAACGGCACGCCATCCGATGATACGGATGATTTCTATACGGTTGACGTAAATGCAACTGCGGCTAACGCGGGAGCTACGGGTCAGTTTACCGTAACGAATCAAGCAACAGGTGCCGTATTAGGAACCTTTGACTACGGAACGGGCGGGCAGGTAACCCTACCTGCTGACGGTTCAACCGTAACTTTGGTATACGCTGATGTAGATGATGCGGCTTGTAGCAATACGACGGATGTAGGACCATTGACACCATGTTCAACAACATGTGCGTTGACGATAACGGATTCCTCCATCGTTTGTAACGATAACGGCACACCATCTGATAATACGGATGATTTCTATGATATTACCGTAAACGCTACCGTTGTTAACGGTGGAGCTACCGGTCAATTTACGGTAGCGGATGTCGCAACGGGAACCGTATTAGGAACCTTTGACTACGGAGTAGGTGGTACATTTACTCTGCCTGCTGACGGTTCCACCCCGACACTACAGTATGCTGATGCTAATGATCCTGCTTGTTTTGCGGATACTCCAATCGGGCCATTGACACCATGCTCTACTACTTGTGCGCTTACCATCACTGATGCTACCGCAACTTGTAGTGATAATGGTACAGGTACGGATGCTATGGATGATTTCTATACCGTAGACGTTAATGCAACCGCATTGAATCCCGGGGCTACGGGTCAGTTCACGGTAACGGATCAAGCCACCGGCGCTGTTCTTGGAACCTTTGATTATGCAACGGGCGGTCAGGTTATCTTGCCGGCTGATGGTTCTACCGTAACACTGGTATATACGGATGTAGATGATGCGGCTTGTTCCGCTACTACTGCCGTAGGGCCATTGACACCATGCTCCACTACCTGTGCGATTACCATTACTGATGCAACGGCTGCTTGCGACAATAACGGCACGGGTACGGACGGAACGGATGACTTCTACACGATTACCGTTAACGCAACGGCAATCAATCCGGGTGCTACCGGTCAGTTCGTGGTTACGGACAATGCGACAGGTGCAATCTTGGGAACCTTTGACTATGCAGTAGGTGGTACTTTCACGCTTCCTGCGGATGGTTCAACGGTTACTTTGGATTACACGGATGCCGATGACGCTACCTGTACCGCAAGTACAACTGTAGGTCCACTTGCTCCTTGTTCCAATGATTGTGAAATCTCTATCGTGAACATCACGGAGGTTTGTGACGACAACGGAACGCCTGTTGATATCAATGATGATAATTACACGCTGACTATCGATGTTTCCGTAATCAACCAAGGTGTAACGGGTAGCTTTGAGGTGTTCGTTGGTGGTGCTTCACAAGGTACCTTCCCGTATGGTGCTCCTGCGGTGGTAACCGTGGCTGCGGATGGTTCTTCTCCTGCGGTTTCCGTTCAGGATGCAGATGATGCGGCTTGTTCCGCTACATCTACGGTAGGACCATTGGTAACATGTTCCGCACCATGTGATTTGGTAATTGATGGAGTAGATGTAATTGATACTTCTTGTGGGGTAAATAACGGTTCTTTGACCGTCAATATCTCAGGAGGAACCGGACCATACCAATTCAGTAATGATAACGGTGCTAACTTCCAGCCGAGTCCGGCATTTAACGGATTGGCAGGAAATACCTACGATGTAGTAGTTTCCGATATCAATGGCTGTACGGCTACGGCTACGGCTACGATTGCACCTTCTACCGCTCCGGCGCTTACGCTTTCCGGTGGAGGTACGGTTTGTGAAAACGGAACATCTTCCGTAACCTTCACGATAACCGACGGAACAGGACCTTATACGGTCGTGTATAACAATGGTACTTCAAACGTAACATTGAATGGAGTGAACTCAGGTGATACCGAGAACGTGACCGTAGGACTTACGGATGTAACGGTTGTTCCCGTATCCGTGATTGACGCCAATGGTTGTGTAGGTACAATTTCCGGAACAGCTTTAATTCAAGTAACGGCTACCTTGACCGGTGTGGAGAATTCCACCCTTTGTCCGGGTGATTTCATCACCGTTAACGGTACGGTATACAATCAAGGCAATCCAACCGGTCAAGAAACCTTGATAAGTTCACAGGGATGTGATTCCATCGTGACGATAGCACTTACCTTCTTCCCTGAGGAGACGGTTTCACTGACGGCTACACCGGCGATTTGTCAAGGTTCAAACGGAACAATAACCTTCAACTTCTCCGGTGGCGGCGTTTATGACGTTGTTTATTCCGGTGGTACATTGAACGGAATTGCTTCAGGATATACTGAAACGGTAAGCCCTGCGGCTACTACCACTTATACGGTAACCTCTATTACCAATACCATTACCGGATGTACCATTCCTGCGGGACAAACCGCTACGATTGAAGTACAATCCGTTTCCGCTACGGCAACGGTTACTTCCGATTATGACGGATTCGGCGTAAGCTGTCCGGGAGAGGCGGATGGTTCCGCGATAGTTGAACCAACGGGTAACGGACCGTTCACGTATCAGTGGGACAATGGTGCAGGAAACGCACAGGAGGCTACCGGATTGTCGGCAGGTATTACTTACACGGTAACCGTAACCGATAACATCGGTTGTACGGCTACTTCTGAAGTAACGCTTACACAATCCGACCCAATCGTATTTACGGCGGAAGCGAATTCCGTAACATGTTTCGGGGACTTTGACGGAACAGTGGCGGTAACTTCCGTAAGCGGTGGTGTTGGAGGATACTCTTACTCCATTGATGGGGAAGGTGCATTCCAGACGGATACCTTATTCGGATTCTTGCCACCGGGTGATTACACCGTAACGGTACAAGACTTGAACGGATGTACGGCTTCCACTGTAGTAACCGTAGAGACTCCGTCCGAGCCATTCGTAAATCTTGGTCCTGACTTAGAAATAGATCTAGGGGATAGTATCCAACTGAATGGTGTAACGAACTTGTTGGGTGATACAATCATTTGGACGGATGTAACACCGGATATGAGTTGTTCCGATTGTTTGAATCCGTGGGTGCAACCACAAGATGACGTATACTATACCTTGACGGTAACCGACGATAATGGCTGTACCGCTACCGATGATATTATTATCTCCGTATTAAAGAACCGTGATGTATACATCCCGAACGTATTCTCACCGAATGAGGATGGCTATAATGACGAGTTCCTAATTTATGGAAGCGATCAAGTAGAGCGCGTTATCAAACTTCAGGTATATGACCGTTGGGGTGAGCTTGTGTTTGAAAACGAAGACTTCAATGTGAATGAATTCGGGACCGGATGGGACGGAAACTTCAGAGGTAAACCAATGAATCCTGCCGTATTTGTCTGGTACTGTGAGGTTGAGTTCATTGATGGTGAACGTAAGATGTTCAAGGGTGATTTGACCTTGACAAGATAGACCCGATAACTGCCGTATGTAATATACGGGGCTCAAAGGGGGTTTACGGATAACCGTAAATCCCCTTTTTTATGCTTGTAAGCCTAAGAAAGACCGTATAAATTGTTGATTAATATGGATTTTCATTTTTATTACAAGGAATAAATTCCGACATTTGCAATCCCCAATCGGAAAAGCACGAACAAATATCATTAGAACAAGACCATAAAGGATAGAAATGAGAAAGGCTGACTTGGTCAATGGAATTTCAGAAAAGACAGGTATTCAGAAAGTTGACGTACTTGTAACACTTGAGCAATTCTTTAAGGAAGTGAAGGATTCCTTGGCTGATGGAGAGAATGTATACATCCGAGGTTTCGGATCTTTTGTCGTAAAAACCAGAGCAAAGAAGATCGGTCGTCACATCAAGAAGAATGAGGCAATCGTAATTCCTGAGCACTGTATTCCTGCATTCAAACCCGCGAAAGTATTCACGGAGCAGGTTAAGGATGGTGTTAAGCCTTCTGACTTAGAAAAATAAAAGTGAATGAACAAAGTACAGCTCATATCCGTCATTACGGCAGTAGTAGTGGCAGTTGGTTTGTACTTCATTCCGATAAAGCCCGGCAAAAGCGTCGAGGCTGAACGTTCTCGCTCCTTGGAAATGGAAGCATTTAGTGAGAGGGGCGTTATAGAAGGAGCCTTAGAAAAAACGGAAGGAGCCGATAAAACGACAATTAATATCCTGATGGATCAATTGTCATTGGCAACTACTGATTCCGCTAAGGTTTCCGTACTGAAAGAACTGTCGGGTACATGGTACCGAATGGGACAACCCTTGGCGGCGGGCGTATATGCCCAACGTATAGCGGATTCCGAAAACACCGACGAGAGTTGGGCGATGGCAGGAACCACCTATATCCTTGCGATGAAAAAACAAGAGGATGAAAAGGAAAAGCAGTTTGCGAAGGGACGGGCGATTTCTTCTTTAGAAAATGCCATTTCCTTGAACCCAAACGAGGTATCCCATCGTATCAATCTAGCCATGTGCCATGTAGAGCTTCCCGCACAAGATGACCCGATGAAGGGAATTCTCATGCTAAGGGAGCTTTCCGAGAAATATCCGGAGAATGCTGCTGTTTATGTTCGGTTGGCGAGTCTAGCTATCAGAACCGGGCAGTATGATAAAGCCTTGGAAAGACTACGGCAAGCATTAGAGCTGGAACCGGATGATGCCGAGGCGTTGCTTCTAACAGCGCAAGCCTATGAGGCAAAAGGCGACAAAGAAAACGCTCGCGTTTACTTCGAGAAATTCGAGCAGGCGCGTAACCAATAACACATCGTATTTTTAATCATTTTAACCGAGGAATTATGCCTTGCGGAAAGAAGAGAAAAAGACATAAGATTGCGACGCACAAGCGTAAAAAGAGACTACGCAAAAACCGTCACAAGAAGAAGAATAGATAATCCGTTCACTTACGGATTGTAAGAACATACGGCAAGCCTGCGTCGATATTTTATCGGCGCAGGCATTGGCTTTTGTGTACAAGAAAGATAAACCGGCGGGAAGAATAGGAATAACGGAAAACCACCAAAACGGAATCACCTCCGTTTCCGAAAAATCGGAAAACCCAAACCACAAGTTGAAAAAGAGTTTTTCGCCCCAAGAAGAAATATCCTAAACACCTGACTTTCCTTATTCCCAGAACATTCGAATATACCCCGGTATTCCATTCTTGTAGCCAACCCAATAAGGAGTAAATCCTTTAGCCGTTATTCCATCATCTATTAATCCGATTTCCTAGATGCAGTAGCATACTAGGGTTTACGGGTTTAAAAAGGATCGAACAGTGGATAAGGAACTAATCATTGATTCCACACCCACCGTCGTACAAATCGCCTTATTGGAGAATCGGCGGTTGGTGGAGATTCATCATCAAAAAACCAACACGAACTTTACCGTCGGGGATATTTTCCTAGGACGCGTAAAGCGAACCATGCCCGGTTTGAACGCGGCTTTCGTGGAAACGGGCTACAAGCGGGATGCATTCCTGCACTACACGGATTTGGGGCCCAAGCTCCGCTCCTTACTGAAATTTACGAAGGGCAGTATAAACGGTGGTATCAACACCGAAAGACTGGACGCTTTTAAAATGGAGGCGGAAATCATCAAGACCGGTAAGATTGACCAAGTCTTGAAGAAGAAGGAAGCCATCTTGGTGCAAATCCTGAAGGAACCTATTTCTACCAAGGGACCTCGATTAAGTTGCGAGATTACCATCCCGGGGAGACATTTGGTACTTGCCCCATTTCAAGAGGGGGTTACCGTTTCCAAGAAAATTACCAATTCCGACGAGCGTAAACGCCTTCAAACCTTGGTGGAAAGTATCCGACCGAAGCATATGGGCTTGATAGTACGTACCGCATCGGAAGGAAAAAAGGTAGCGGACTTGCATGAGGAAATCATGCAGCTCATGTCGAAATGGAAACAGGTGCATAAGCAATTGCATAACGCCAAAGCACCCAAGAAGCTTTTGAGCGAATTGGACAAGACCTCTAGTATCCTCCGTGATTTATTGAGTGATGAATTCAATAAAATCGTGGTGAATGACGAGGAGATGTACAAAAGCATCAAATCCTTCATGACGGATATCGCGCCGGAGAAAGCCAACATTGTTCATTACCACAAGGGACGCCGCCCGATTTTTGACGAATACGGAATCACCCGCCAGATCAAGACATCTTTCGGGAAAACCGTTACCATGGGTAGCGGTGCCTACTTGGTTATAGAGCACACGGAGGCAATGCATGTTGTTGATGTGAATTCCGGCCAAAAAATCCCTTCGGATAGCAAGGATGTTGCTCCGGCAATCCTGCGTACGAATATGGAATCGGCTAGGGAAATCGCAAGGCAATTACGTCTGCGTGATATCGGGGGGCTTATTATTATTGACTTCATCGATATGAAGGATCCGGAACACCGAAAGCAATTGGTGTCCGAGATGCGTAAATCGATGAAGCAAGATAGGGCGCAGCATACCATTTTACCTTTGAGTAAATTTGGTTTGATGCAAATTACCCGCCAGCGTACGGGACCGGAAATCAAGATTGATACCTCCGAGAAATGCCCGACTTGTAACGGTACGGGTAAATCACAGCCTACGCTTCTCCTAACGGATGAAATCGAAAGGGACTTGGAATTCATATTGCAATCCCATCCCAAGATTAAGCTCACACTAAAGGTTCACCCTTATGTGGAGGCTTACTTGAGAAGGGGCTTTCCTTCCAAGCGTATGAATTGGATGATGAAGCACGGACGTAAAGTGAAAATCGAAGGCTCGGATGATTTCCCTTTGATGGAATACAAGTTTTTTGACGGGGCCAAGGAGGAAATTCGATTGAGTTAGAATTTGGCTCAATTAGGTAAATCTGTTGCTGGATTTTCAACTAGGTGCTCCTCTAAA
>JAHDDF010000529.1 GCA_020629475.1 Saprospiraceae bacterium | reverse complement strand
GAGATTCTTTCTTGGCTGAAAAGCTAGTCAATTACGAATGGGTCAATTACGAATGCAACCACAAGTTAAAATGGCTACTTCGTAATTCGTAATTCAATAATTCGTAATTGATCATTGATTAATTCGTAATTGATAACTGATCATTGCAAAAAACGAATTCTCAAAAACCCTTGACGAATCCTATTTGGACCTAGGCGATCGGTAGCGCACCGGGATTTTGAGGTGCGGCTTCCTTCATCTTTGATATGTAATCGGCGGAAACGCTGAATCACGAATCAAAAAATCGAATAAGATGAAAAAGCTAATGATTGCCATCGCCTGTATGTTCTCCGTATCATTAATGTTTGCCAATAACGGCGACGGATACGATTACCATGATGACTATAAGGTAGTTGATAAGACCTGTAATACGGTTATCGCTACCAATGGACTAAACATCCGCAAAGCACCCGACACCAAATCCGAAGTAGTAGGCTACGCCCCCTTCGGCGCCAAGGTGGAAATCCTTTCCGAAACCCACTTCGGCTGGGACGTAATAGGGGAGCATACTTTCTATACGGGTGTAGGCTCCTCCGACGAATACTCTTGGACGGAACCCGTAGAAGGATTCTGGGTGGAAGTGGAATATGAAGGAACAATTGGATATATGTTTTCCGCCTACCTATACTACGGTAATGAATACTTGGATTACGAAAACGAGTTCCAAAATTCCGTTAATCAAGATTTCGCTATCCTTTACCCTCACTTCAACTGCGCAGATAACGTAGTAAACGTTCCGGGAATGATTTGGTACGGCGTGTATCAAGTAGGTGATAAGATCAGCCTTCGTCAAGTGGAAATTAATTACTTCCATGATTATGATGAAATCAGCTCCTTAGCGGTTACCACCAAGGATAACGAAGGCTTGATGTTCATCATCGGTTCCAAGGAGCACTTACCGCCCGGACAGGTATTCGGACACACTTTCGATAAGTGGGAAGAATCCATCTTCTACGCGGATTACTACTACGAGGAATTGAACGAGGATCTCATGGACAACTTCTCCTTGAACATCGAAAACTTCGAAAAAGAGGACTATATCCACCGTGAGTTGACCTTGAATACCGGTGGAAGAAGCCAAGCCCTTAATCCTGAAGGTTACGATTTAGGTGACCCCATGAACTTGGAATTCATCGGTGACCTTGACGGCGACGGACAACAGGATTATATCATCGTATACGGTGAGGAATTCAGCCAAACGGTCCTTTACTTAAGCTCCAAGGCGGAGGAAGGACAAACGGTTAAGCCGGTAGCTGTTTACTATAGCGGGTTCTGTTGTTAAAAATTAAAATAAAAAGTCAATACCTCCGAGGTTTTTAAAAACCTCGGAGGTATTGACTTTTTATTTTAATTTTTAACAACAGAACCCGCTATAGTAAACAGCTACCGGCTTAACCGTTTGTCCTTCCTCCGCCTTGGAGCTTAAGTAAAGGACCGTTTGGCTGAATTCCTCACCGTATACGATGATATAATCCTGTTGTCCGTCGCCGTCAAGGTCACCGATGAATTCCAAGTTCATGGGGTCACCTAAATCGTAACCTTCAGGATTAAGGGCTTGGCTTCTTCCACCGGTATTCAAGGTCAACTCACGGTGGATATAGTCCTCTTTTTCGAAGTTTTCGATGTTCAAGGAGAAGTTGTCCATGAGATCCTCGTTCAATTCCTCGTAGTAGTAATCCGCGTAGAAGATGGATTCTTCCCACTTATCGAAAGTGTGTCCGAATACCTGTCCGGGCGGTAAGTGCTCCTTGGAACCGATGATGAACATCAAGCCTTCGTTATCCTTGGTGGTAACCGCTAAGGAGCTGATTTCATCATAATCATGGAAGTAATTAATTTCCACTTGACGAAGGCTGATCTTATCACCTACTTGATACACGCCGTACCAAATCATTCCCGGAACGTTTACTACGTTATCTGCGCAGTTGAAGTGAGGGTAAAGGATAGCGAAATCTTGATTAACGGAATTTTGGAACTCGTTTTCGTAATCCAAGTATTCATTACCGTAGTATAGGTAGGCGGAAAACATATATCCAATTGTTCCTTCATATTCCACTTCCACCCAGAATCCTTCTACGGGTTCCGTCCAAGAGTATTCGTCGGAGGAGCCTACACCCGTATAGAAAGTATGCTCCCCTATTACGTCCCAGCCGAAGTGGGTTTCGGAAAGGATTTCCACCTTGGCGCCGAAGGGGGCGTAGCCTACTACTTCGGATTTGGTGTCGGGTGCTTTGCGGATGTTTAGTCCATTGGTAGCGATAACCGTATTACAGGTCTTATCAACTACCTTATAGTCATCATGGTAATCGTATCCGTCGCCGTTATTGGCAAACATTAATGATACGGAGAACATACAGGCGATGGCAATCATTAGCTTTTTCATCTTATTCGATTTTTTGATTCGTGATTCAGCGTTTCCGCCGATTACATATCAAAGATGAAGGAAGCCGCACCTCAAAATCCCGGTGCGCTACCGATCGCCTAGGTCCAAATAGGATTCGTCAAGGGTTTTTGAGAATTCGTTTTTTGCAATGATCAGTTATCAATTACGAATTA
>JAHDDF010000528.1 GCA_020629475.1 Saprospiraceae bacterium | reverse complement strand
TTTTCTAGTGCCACGAAGCTAATTTAGGCTTTCCACTAAATTTGTCAAAGAACCAAAATTACTCTTCCATTCTACGCATTAAACGTCCGGTAATTTTAAGGAATTGGGTTTCCGTAATAATCCCCATTAATTCATTTTTATCATTCACTACGGGTAAGCTACCGATTTTATTTTCCTTCATGATTTGAAGGGCGTCTACTAAGGTAGTTTCAGGTTTTACGGTTGTAGGATCGGTAATCATGATATCTTTTACCGCCGTGGCTTTTTTGTTGTTTAAACTCCCTTTTAATTGCTTGGTAAAATGACGCAATAATAAACGGGAAGAAACTAAGCCTACGAAGTTACCGTCTTCATTTTCTACGGGCATATAACGGATTTTACGCCACTCCATCATATCCGCTACCATTTCTATGATATCATCCGGCTGAACGGTGAATAAATCGCGTTCCATGAATTCCTCCACGCGCAATTTCGAGGGTCTATAATCCTTTAGCATACTTAGTTCCGGTAATTCCCAAGTGTGAACGGGCACACCCTTCTTTTGATTTTCCAATATCGCCGCCGTCATGGTGGTCAGCGTTTCATTTACGGTGGCGTTCTTTTTCAAGCGGCTGAAAGCACGCAAGGACCATCTCGCGCCGGTCATGTGCTCCTCTACCCTACCCGCTACGATATCCAAGTACTTATCAATGTCGCCCTTGGCTATTTTCATGGATTTAAGCCCTTCACGGGCAATGGGGATCAATTCCTTGCCCACCAAATCCGCTGCGGTTATCTTTTTATCGTTCAACCAGGTAAACTTGGTATCGATGCCGTATTTAGCCGCCTTACCGAAATTATCCCGCACGTCCTCGAAGGAGATGTGTTCGCGGATATCATCGTAGTTTTTCGCCATACCTTGCATTAAGCCTAACCAAAATGCTGCGTTCGCCATTTCATCCACCAAGGTAGGCCCGGCGCCAATAACACGGTTCTCGATCCTGAGGTGAGGCTTTCCGTTAGGGCTTACCCCGTAGCAGGGACGGTTCCAGCGGTATACCGTTGAATTATGTACCTGCAATGCACGCAATTTAGGCGTAACGCCATCCTTGATGCACTTAAAGGAATCCTCTTCCACATCACCGGCTATCAATACCCGGAACCGTGCGATATCCTCCTTGTAAATCTCCAAGATGGACTTGTGTAACCAATCGTTACCGAAGCTTACACGTGGGCTGCGCTCCCTTAGGTGGTCATGCAATGTCCTCGTATCCAAGGATTGCTGGAACAAGGCGATACGGCTACAATGCCACAATCTTTTCCCGAATACCAAGGGCGAATTCGCGGACATGGACATTACAGGCCCGGTTAAGGCAAGGGACAGGTTATACATCTTCACGAAATCCTTAGGATCTACCTGAAGGTGCACTTGAAAACTTGTATTACAAGCCTCCAACAAGGGCGAATCATGGGAAATCAACAACTCATCCACTCCTTGCAGACGAAGCTCGTAAGCGGTTCTTTTGAGTTGCTTATTGATGGCCTCCATCAAGGCGAAATAACGAGGGACAGGCGTTAGGTTGTCCATCGTCATATCGAATTTCTGGAGCGTGGGTAGGATTCCCGTCAGGATAATGTGTGAATCGTATTTTTCAACGTATTCCCGGATACCTTCCAATTTCTCCCGGATTTCCTTCTCCATTTGGGACAATGCCTTCCCTTTAAATTCCAAGGGCGTGGCACCGATTTCAAGGTTAAAACGCGCCAACTCGGTTTCCACCCAGTCTTTGCCGTCTTTTTTCATATCCTCGATTACCTTCATGGCAATACAGGAGGGACGGAAGGTTTTTCCGTCTATCATACACATTTCCTGCTCGGCACCGATACGGGTAATACCGGTTTCGAACCAATCATTATCTATCATGTATTCCAAGGCATCCACGTCGCGTAGCAGGTGCTTCACGAATTTGTGCATGCTCTTTTTATCGGAAAGGAGGGATACCCTTTGTTCTCCCATGACTAGGACATTTAGGCGGTAGGTTGTCCGCGATTTGAAAAAGTAGTTTTTACTTGAATGATTAAATCTAGGAAAATAATTTATCCATTCCGCCCTGAGGATTACATTTTCCTGAATTAGCGATATTTTGAGGGCTAATGACACATCTCAACATAGAATTTAAGGCTCCTTGCCCGGGACCTGAAAAAATAGAGCAATGGCTCCTTGAAAACGGGGCGGACTACAAGGGGGAGGATCATCAAATCGACACCTATTTCCAGGTAGCGGAAGGACGGTTAAAATTGCGGGAGGGAACCATAGAGAAAACCCTTATCCGCTATCACAGGAAGGAGGTAAAAGGGGTAAAAAAGTCCATCGTGAGCCTCTATCACCCTGAGGGTGAGACAAATTCACTTAAGGAAATATTGGCATCATCCTTGGGAATATTCACCGTGGTGGATAAAAAGCGTAAAATCTTCTTCATCGATAACGTAAAGTTCCATTTGGATACCGTTCAATCACTAGGAACCTTCCTGGAAGTGGAAGCCATTGACTTGACGGGTGATATAGGAGAAATTAAGCTGAAGGAGCAATGTGATTTTTATACGCGCATTTTCCGGTT
>JAHDDF010000050.1 GCA_020629475.1 Saprospiraceae bacterium | reverse complement strand
AGACCGGAAATGACCGCGGAAATGTGGCATCAATTCAAGGACAGAATGCCGGCTATCGGAACCGTATCCGGAACCGTGGTGGAAAAAACCTCCGGTCAGCCTATTGAGTATGCTACCGTTGCACTTCTACTTCAAATGGACTCATCCGTCGTTGCGGGTGTAGTTACTGATGGCAAAGGAAACTTCTCAATGGAAGAACTTCCGATGGGTCCCTTTTTCCTTACCGTGGATTACATGGGTTTTGAAACCTTTACCCAAGAAAAAATCAGGATAAGCCCAAGGAGGCAAACCGCTTACGAGCTTGGTACCATTGAAATGAGTATCAAGGCGGAAACCTTGGGAGAAGTCGTTGTAGAGGAGAAAAAGCCATTTATGGAAATGGAGCCCGACAAGCGCATTTTCAACGTGGAAAATAATATTACCGTTTCGGGTGGAACCGCTACGGATGTCCTTGAGCAGATCCCTTCCGTCCAAGTAGACATGGACGGAAATGTTTCCTTACGAGGAAGTCAAAACCTAACCATCCTTATTGATGGACGCCCAACGGCTTTAGCGGGTGCCGATCCCGCCACCGTCCTTGAGCAAATCCCTTCGGAATCCATTGAGAAAATCGAGGTAATTACGGCACCATCCGCCAAGTATGACCCGGACGGCATGAGCGGTATCTTGAATATCATCCTGAAAAGGAATAGGAAAATCGGGATTAGCGGTAGTGTTAATCTAGGATGGGGCGTTATTGATTACGATGAATGGAACGCTTCCGGAAACTTGGCTTATCGCAATAAGAAAGTGAACATCTACGGTAGCTACGCTTATCGTGATTCCGAAAGGGATAACAACCGTTTCAATTTCAGGGATAATTTCCAACAGGATACTTCCTTTTCCTTCGTTCAGAACGGGGAAGGCGCACGCGGTAGAAATTCACACGTAGCTAAAGTAGGTTTTGATTTTTATCCCGATAAAAGCAGTACCATTTATACGGCGGCAACTTTCGGTTTTCAAAGCGGTGACGGATTTACCAACAACCATTACCAATATTTTGATGATGCCAGAGTGTACGCTTTCCAAGGCATCGTGGATGAAGCGGACGAGAATAACGGGAGGAACAAGGATTTCTCCGTAGGTTACCAAAAGCGTTTTAATAATGACTGGAGCCACACCCTCGAAGCGGATATCAACTATTCCGATAACTTCGGTGAATCCTCTTCTTCCATTATTCGAGGAGAATATGATCCGGCTGATGATAGCCAAGCCAATCCATTATTCGGCTTGACCACCCAAACGGATGTTACCGATGATGAACGCCGTGTTTGGCAAGGAAGAGTGGATTATACCCGCCCCTTCGAAAACAAGGCGAAACTAGAAGTAGGTGCTAAAAGTATCGTGAGGTACTTTGATTCCGGATTTGACTCCACTAATGATTTATTGGATAATGATTTCCGTTTTGACGAGCAAATTCATGCCATTTATTCCACTTACTCACATCCTATTACGGAGTCTTTTTCCATAAAGGGTGGTATCCGTTTGGAACAAGCCATGACGGACGGTGAATTGAGGAATACGGGACAAAAAATCGAGAAGGACTACTTCTCCGTTTTCCCTTCCCTTTCCTTGAGCCAAAAACTGGGTGACGAAGGTGCAAACGGAACGCTTTCCTTGGCGTATAGCCGTAGAATTAGCCGTCCAAGAAGCCGCCAAGTCAACCCGTTTATTGATTATTCCGATCCCTTGAACTTCCGCCAAGGAAACCCGGACTTGGATCCGGAATACACCAATGCCATGGAGTTGAACTACATGAAACGTTGGGATAAAATCACCTTGATGCCCGGCATTTACTACCGTTATACTACCGGTGTATTCAGCCGTTTAAAAACGGTGAACGATGAAGGAATCAGTACCCTAACTTTCGTAAACCTGAATAATAGCCATGCCTATGGCGCGGAACTTTCCGTTATTTATTCTCCTTTCAGCTGGTGGCGCATCATGCCTAGCATTGATTTGAGCCAAACCATTTATGATACGGATAATGTAGACGCGGATTTGAATACGGCACAATTCCGTGTAGGTGGACGAATCATGTCCAATATCACCATCAAGAAGAAGACGGACATCCAAATGTTCACTTTCTTCCGTGCGCCTTCCCAAATTACCCAAGGGGAAATGAAGGCGATTTTCTTTGCTACATTCGGAATCAAGCATAAGATTTTGAATGATAAAGGAACCATCGGATTTAATATCCGCGACCCTTTCAATACCGGAAAATTCCGATTCATTACGGAAGGGGATACTTTCTACCAAGACGGAAGAAGACAGCGTGAACCTTATGTAATGAATTTAAGCTTTAGCTATCGTTTCGGTAAGCAAGACAGAAACCAACGCAGAAGAGACAGAGGGGATCGCGGCGATGGCGGAGGCGGTTTTGATGATATGATGGATTAAAAAAGATGTAAGATTTAGGCTGTAATAAAGATGCCCGGTAAGCTTTCGCTTACCGGGCATCTTTTATTTATCGAGGAATAGATTTACCCTATCTAACCAAGGTAACACTTCCTTTATAAGTCCTCGTTTGGTTATCCGCGAAGGCAACTTCGATAATGAAAACGAATACTCCGGGATTCATCATTTTCCCGTCGAAACGACCATCCCAAGCAATGGTATTCAAAGGATCCGGATAGAAATTATCCGCTTGATACACCAATTCACCCCAACGATCAAAAATCATCATGTTGTTGATTTGGGTAACACCCACCCCAACGAAAGGAGAGAAAGTATCATTATGACCATCTCCGTTAGGGGAGAAAATATTCGGGATATATACGTTACGGTTCGGGTCCACTTCAATGAAAATATCATCGGAACCGAAACAACCGTTGCTATCCGTTACCGTAAAGGTGTAGGTAATATCATCAATAGGTGTAGCCGTAGGATTAAAGCAATCCGTACAGGATAAGGAGGTAACGGGCGTCCAATTCAAGCTATCCAAAGCACCAAGAGGCGTTACGTTAGGTACAATCTCGTAGGATTCACCCAATTGGATTTCAACATCAGGACCTAAGTCCACGATAATCTCCGCAGGTTGGTTTATGGTAATCGTTTCATTTACCTCACACAATCCGGCATCCACTACTTGTAGGTTATACTCTCCCGCAAATACTTGGGAAGCTTGGGTTATTCCTTGGAAGTTAAACCCGTCTATGGTATAAATGTATGGGCCACCCGATCCGCCATAAACCGTATCAATGGAGAAAACGGTGGAGTATCCGAAACAAAGCGGCTCCTCCGGTTGGCTATATTCTACTACGATAGGATCCGGCTCGGAAATTTCAGCGGCGGTTTCAGCCGTACATCCGTTCACGTCCGTTACGGTTACGGAGTACACACCGGGACCTAAGCCTGCTGCCACATTGGTATTATCCGTGATATTCGGGGACCAAGAGTAGGCAAATGCTCCCGCGTTTCCGCCAATGGGCGCCACTTGGATTACACCATCACTCAAACCTCCACAGCTTACGTCAAGGGTATCCGTAATAAGCAATTGTAATAAATCCGGTTGCCCAACGGTAATATTGAAAGGAATGGACTCGCATCCTAAACCATCGGTAATCGTAACCGTATAAGTGGCGTTCGGTACTAGGTTAGTTGCGGTAGGACCGGATTGCCCGTTGCTCCAATCAATGGTATAAGGACCACCGTCCCCACCCGTAGGCGTAACGGTAGCGGAACCATCGGTATCACCGAAACAAGTAGCATCCGTTGTTTGAATATCCGCGATAGAAACCTGAGGCGGGGCAGGAACCGCATCGGCACCCATTTGAACCACCACCGTACAGAATCCATCCGTTACGGTAACGGACTGGTCTCCTTGACAAAGTGCTGAAGCGGTATCACTTCCTCCCGTTCCTGTTTCACCTGATTCCCAGGTAAAGGTATATGTAGTGGACAATCCACCTGAAGCAACAGCCGTTGCTTGTCCGTCGCAAGGAATTCCCCCATTACAGGAAACAGGCTGAACGTTTTGGAAAACCACGGTAATCGGAGGAGGATCATTCACTACGATTCCCGTGAAGGTTTGCGGACAGAAATTATTATCCGTAACGGTTACATTATATGTTCCCGCACCGATATTGGTCACCGGATTAGCCGTTGCCCCTGAAGCCACGATACCACTACCAACCAATTCCCATTCGTAATTATACGGTTGGGTACCACCCGTTAAATCAAGGGTGATGGTAGCATCGCCACCGCCCGGACAAGAAGGAGGCGTTACTACAGGTGCGCTCACCTCTGTAATCGGGCTAGGCGCGTACAAGGAAGCAGAAGCAGTAGTAATACAACCACCGTCATCGGAAATGGTAACCGTGTACGTTCCGGGACCGATATTGGAAATGGTCGGACCGGTTTGCATATTAGACCAAGTATATCCGTTGATGGGTGTCGAGCCCGCAGTCGCGTTTACGGTTAAGGAACCGTTGGTATCATTGGGACATTGCACACTGATGGAATCAAAGGAAGCAACCACGGGTCCCGTTGGTGCTCCTACTGTTCCGGAAGCCGTAACCGTACAAGCATTCGCGTCAGAAACGGTTACGGTATACGTTCCTGCCGATAGCCCGGTAATGGTTGAGGTATTCCCCATGTTACTCCAAGCGTAGGTATAACCCGTGCCCGGTGTACCTCCACCGGCAACCACGGAGACCTGCCCGTCATTCCCTACGGTACAAGATTCATCTACTGCCGTAGCGGTAGCAGTAACGGGTGATGGTTCATCCACCGTAGCCGTGGCGGTAGCCAAACAACCTAAAGCATCCGTAACCGTAACGGTATAAGTATCCGGTCCTAGTCCGGTCACGGTTGCTGCCGCCCCGGCACCGCCTGACCAAGCAAAATTATACCCCCCATTATCAACACCGGTAGCCGTAGGCGTGGCGGTAATGGAACCGTCATTGGCACCATTACAAGTAATATCCGTTTCGGCGGCACTTGCCGTAAGAACGGTTGCCGCACCAATGGTAATATTATCCGTGTATGTACAACCTGAATCATCCGTGACCACAACTACGTAGTTCCCGGGATCCAGTCCCGTTGCCGTTGGTGTGGTCGTTGGTGTAGGTAGTGTATTCCATGAAATATCCAACGTCCCTGTCCCGCCCGAAAGGTTACTAATACTTACGGAACCATTAGAAACCCCTATACAGGCAGCATCCATTCCCGTAAGAGGATCTGCCGTAATAGCCGGAGGTTGGGAAAGGGTAGCGGAAGCCGTGGCGGTACAGCCGTTACCATCGGATACGGTGACGGCGTAGGGCCCTGATGCCAGTCCCGTAATGGTTTGTGTGGACTGAGGTATATTCCAAGTAAAAGTATAAGAGGGATCGGGAGTAATGAGTACACCGTCTTCCGTTACTTGTACGGAGACGCTACCATCGGAATCACCGTTACAGGTTGGAGGCACTAGGTTTACTAAACTTGCACCCAAGGCGCCGGGTTGATCAACGGTTGCCGTGCCCGTTGCCGTTGCTCCAACATTATCGGTAACGGTAACGGAATAGGTTCCTGCGGAAAGCCCCGATATGGTAAAGATTCCTGTAGCTGCGGCATTACCCGTGTTTACTGCCCCTGCCGGAGTTAGCTGCCAATCGATGGTATAACCGGGATTACCGCCTTGGATATCTACTTCGATTTCACCGTCGGAAAGACCGTTACAGGAGACATCCGAGGATGTGGTAACACTTGCGGACATTGACGGAGCACAAGCGGACATATCCATTTGGAAGGTGGTGCCGCAGCTTACGCCGTCATCAACGGTAACATCATAAACCCCGGCACTTGCCACCGTAAAGTTTACGGTAGAACCTTCGGTAGCCGGACCGCTGGTAATCGTTGCCGTATTAGCGGCATTACCGTTTTCGGCAATGGTTATGGTATAATTGGATGAACCTCCGTTCAACGCATCGAATTCAGGCAAACCACCCTCAATTACGAACGAACCGTTACAGTTTCCCCCGGCATTGGTATTTTGAGCCGAAGCCACTACATCGTTAAGGTAAACGACCCGGAAACCATCGGCGGGATTCATATTGATACAAAAATCAGTTCCTGATCCTTCGAAAGTGGCACCTCCGTGGTTGTGTACGGTAATGGGAGCAAAATAAAGCTCCATCGGGTCTCCTCCGTTCAATCCTCCTTGAATTGCTCCGTTATTAACGAAAGTTCCGTTTCCGCCCGCATCCACTACACCATCCAAAAGGAAGTTATAGGATGTAGGAGCGGGGCTCGGTAAAACACAAGGATCATTTTCTACGTCAACGATGTCCGGACCCGTTGCGGTTGGAGGGCAAAGAAATGCCACATAAGAAATTCCGGGAGGCGTTCCCGGGATAGGATCATCCGCAGGAGTAAGGACAAAGTTCCCGTCATGGGTAATATCCAAGGCATCCCCAAAGCAAAGGAATTCAACATTCGTACTTTGGGCACCCGCGCCCAAGGCTTGTTGTGAAGTACCCGCACTCCAAGAAGTTGCGGCACCACAAATCCTTATATCCGTGGAGGACGTAGGGTGTAAACTATGTACTTGCGGTGATATTAAATTCTGCCCGATTAGGGTAAAAGACAATACCGAAAAGGCTAGGATCGAGAGTAAACGATTCATCATTCAGTGTAAAGATTAGATACAGGGCTTCGATGGTTTCAAGTCACCGTTGGAATGGCGACAATCCATTAACGAAGGAACTTGCCGATTATTTCCTGCAAAAATGCTAAAATTACGACGAAAACCCGCAGGTTCAAGGGTTTGAGCAAGACATTATTTCACTCTTTCCCCCTTGATATAAACTTGTTCAACAACATCCGTTCCGAAGGCGTACATGAGATAGGCAATCGAGGGTATTTTTTTCGTAATTATTATGTTAGCAAGCTTTCCCTTGCTTATCGTACCACATTTATCATGGACCTCCATGGCATAAGCACCATTTACCGTGGCAGCCGTGATGGCTTCTTCGGGTGTCATTTTCATCTTTATGCAAGCCAAGGACAATACAAAAGGCATTCTTCCGGAAGGCGTGGAACCCGGATTGAAATCCGTTGCCAATGCTACGGGCAAACCCGCATCCAAGATTTTTCGTGCCGGCGGATAATGATCATTCAAGAAAAATGGTGCAGAAGGCAGCAAGCAAGGGATGGTATCGGATGATTTCAGGACATCAATTTCCTCATCCGTCAAGACCTCTAAATGATCCACCGATAATGCTCCATGCTTTACCGCTGCTTGAATGCCACCCATGCAATTGAACTGATTGGTGTGGATTTTAGCTTTTAAACCGTATTTAGCACCGGCTTCCATTATCCTTTCAGTCTCAGCCACGGAAAAAGCAACTTTCTCACAAAAAACATCTATATAATCCGCTAATCCTTCCCCGGCGATTCCAGGAAGCATCTCATTGATTATAAGGTCAATATATGCTTTCCTATTATTTTTGTATTCCTTGGGAACGGCATGTGCGCCAAGGAAAGTCGCCTTGATTTCCAAAGGAGAATTTTCCTTCATCCTGCGAACGACCCGTAGGATTTTTTTCTCGCTTTCCTTGGTTAAACCGTATCCTGACTTTATTTCTACGGCCCCCGTACCGTAAGACATTACCTCAGCCGCTCTTGCCATGCTTTGTTCATACAATTCTTCCTCATCCATCCCTCTTAAGCGTGCCGCGGAATTCAATATCCCTCCACCTCTTTGAGCTATTTCCTCATAGGATAAACCATTTATTCGATCCACGAACTCTCCTTCACGGCTACCCGCGAAAACAAGATGCGTATGGGAGTCACACCAAGCGGGAAGTACAAATTTCCCTTCAGCGTCAAGGGTTTGAATATTTAATTGCGGACAGCTTTCCATTCCCCCGTAATCCTCGACTTTCCCGTCTTTTATCCAAAGCCAAGCATTATCCAAGGAAGGCAAAACGCGCATTGCCTCACCCTTTACAAGAGGATGAGGCAATGCATCAAAGTGGACAATCGTCCGTATATTTTTTATCAATAATTCGGGCACGGTAAAATCGTTTTGCCCAAAGATAAGACGATGCTTTTAATCCATGTGGGTTAGATTCTTAATCAACCCGGGAACACCTTTTTTACCCATTTTTTCCTTGTAGCTAAATGCGTCAGCGCGGTTATTGAATTCACCGACCAATACCTTATAGATATTCCTTCCGTTTTTCTTCGCAATAAAAACGATAATAGGTTGATCCGTAAATACCTCTTGTAGTTTAGCCACCTCGCGTAGCACATTGGGATATTCACCAAATGCACCCGTTTGAATCGCATAGCCTTTGGAAGCTTGGCGTTGAACACTAAAACGGAACAAACCATCTTCCAGCTTGTCATTAGGCTTTGGCTTACCCGTTGGATACGAAGGCTTTACAACTTCCTCTGTAGGTTTAGGCTTACTTGGCTGGACGACTACAGGCTCCTCGGCAGGTTCAGGTTTGGGTTGGGGTTTTGGCGCAGGTGTAGGCTCCGGAACGCCAGGGACGGTTGGTACATCCGGCGGGGATGTTACCGGATCAGCTGGACGGACATCTACCGGGGCAGGCTCGGGTTCCGGTGCCGGACGATCACAAATATTGTAGGGTTTATCATGAGACTCCAAGAACTTCAGCATCTTGGATGCCATTAGTGATTCCGATTTTTTCTCCAATACCTTTCCTTCACAATTCAAAACGATAAGAGAGGGCAATAACTTGACGTTGTATTGTTCCTTGTAAGCGAAGCCATCAAAGTCATCGATATTCACCTTAACCGGCACGTATCTATTGTTCATGTATTTCGCTACGGTTGGATCACTAAAAGTATAGTCATCCATTAAGCGGCAAGGCGCGCACCAGGAGGCATAAAAATCAAGGAAAACCAATTTCCCTTCTTTTTTCGCCTTTTGTTTGGCGTCATCAATGGTTCCCTGAAAGAAAATTACCTTCTCGGAAGAGGATTCGGAGGCGGGTTTACTCGCCCCGAAAAGGAGAGCTGCCGCAATCAAGATCAAATAGCGTTTCATCGTTTTCCCGTGTTTGTATGTTGTTTTTCACTCAACCGTAAATCAACGGCTTTGAGAAAGTGAAGAATCTCACAATATTATATTTGTTTTTTCACAAAAACAATACCGAACCGGTTCGAGAGCTGTAGGAATTGGGATAATAATTTGGGAATGGTCTTTATTAACGTTTCCCGGAAGGGAAAACCTATACGTAGGGGCAAAAAAAATTCCGCACCTCCTTTGCAGGAGATGCGGAATTAAGGTTTAATCGTGCTTAACGCAGTATCGATTAGTAGCTAAGACCCAATGCTTGAAGAGTCTCCATGTTCAAGTTTCCAACGGGAAGACCGTTGTCTTTCTGGAACTGAGTCAAAGCAGCTTTGGTTCTTGCACCAAGGATGTTATCCGTAGGACCCGGGTTGTAACCACGAGCACGAAGAGCATCTTGGATCTGACGTACAGTAGCGGAATCGATTTTGGAACCACAAAGTACTTCTCTCCACTCAGAGAATCCTCCTTTCTCAACAAGAACACGCTTAGTGATGGTCTCGTATTGAGCAGGAATTTCAATGGTACGAGTGGTTGGAGGAGTAGACATAACACGCTTGGTGATAGTCTGGTACTGAGCAGGAATTACTTCCTCACGGGTACCCGCAGGAGTAACTACTTTACGTACGGTACGAGTACCATACTCAGCAGGAATTGTAGTTTCCTCAACACGTGCAGGAGTTTTAACAACTTGCTTAGTTACAGTCTTGTACTCAGCAGGAATTACTTCTTCACGAGTAGTAGCAGGAGTTCTGATTACACGCTTAGTGATGGAAGCGTACTCAGCAGGAATTTCCTGACGAGTTTCAGAAGCAGGAGTAACTACTTTACGTACGGTACGAGTAGCAGTCTTCTCAGGAATTGCTACAGTCTCAGTACAACCGGAATCAGCAACACCGGAACCGTCACAACCAACGTTTACACGCTTAGTGATGGTCTTGTATTGAGCAGGTACCTCTACCAAACACCAAACCAAACAGTCGTTTGGATCAGCGGAAAGACAGTTACGGTCTGCACGACGCTTAACCCACTTAGTAGTGGAAGGAGAGATCTCGATACGCTCGGTTTGAGTCTCGAAACGAGGCTCTTTAGTAACGATACGCTCAGAAGCTGGCTCTACAACGTAAGTCTCAGTAACAGTCTCGTACTGTGCAGGAACAGGAACAACGCGGGAGCTAGCCTCTGCAGTCATTACTTGCTCAGTAACAGTTTCGTACTCAGCTGGTACAACGATCAAACGACGGCTCTCTTCACGAGTCATGATTTGCTCAGTAACAGTTTCGTACTCAGCTGGTACAACGCGAAGTGTAGAAGACTCAGGAGTCTTTACGTACTGCTCAGTAACAGTTTCGTACTGTGCAGGAACAGGGATCAAGCGACGGCTCTCCTCCTGAACCATTACCTCTTCAGTAACGGTCTCGTAAGCACCAGGTACAACTTCAGTTCTAGTACCGGCTGACTTAGTCTCAACAGTTTCTGTTTGAGTCTCATAACGGTCCTGGATCATACACTTAGCATAACATTTACCAGGCTCGCGTTCAATCGGTGCATCGAAACCCGGTTGAGCTGTGGCGGCTACTGCGAAAAGCGCGAAAACCGCACCCAGAATCAGGTTCAATTTTTTCATAGCGAAACAATAGATTTAATATGAATGAATAAGGTTTATTGCAACTTTAGAAAAATATATAAGACTCCCGAACCATAAAATGGTTGGGGAAGGTTCTTGATTTCCGGTTAGTTTTCGAAGCTTAACACGATGGTTTTCTCCGAATTGTCAATGAACTAGTTTCCTAGAAAACTAGGAGTATGTTTTATTTCTCTCGTGTGACTTATGTTTCCGAGCGCAAATTTACAATTTACTTTTCGGATAACATAAATAATATTTAGTGTCTATTCTGGGATTTATATTTAAGATTCCTGCTTCGGACATCGGCTTAAGCTCGCCCGACTTATAGAGAATCCTAATTTCCTTATCGTTCAAATTATATGTGGAATTACTTTCTTTTCCTTCGAAAACGAAATCCTTGACATCCACACCTTTCTCCTTGGCATCCAAGGCAACTTTATGACGCACTTCTTGTAGGTAGTCACTATCAAAAGGCTTATTTTTTAACTCTATCCTAAACAATTTTCGATAGAGCAAGCCTTCCGATAATTTTGATAAGGTAAAATCATCGTGCATCGCAAAATGTTTCAATGCGATAATGATATCCGAATCATCCAACAAGGCATAATTTTTCAGGATTTCCTCACCGTTTTTTTCTAAATCCGATGAAACGAAATCATTCCTGAAAAAGAAGTCCAAAGGTACTGAAGGAACCACTAATTTCCCCTCGGATGAGAGTTGTTTGGCTCGTTTTAAGGCGTGGATTAACATTTGTTCCGCCACTAGGGTGGTTTTATGTAAATACACCTGCCAATACATCAACTTCCGGGCGATGAGGAATTTTTCAACGGAATACAATCCTTTTTCCTCAATCGCTAATTGATTATCCTTTACCGCCAACATTTTTATAATGCGGTGGTAACCGATAACCCCTTCGGACACACCCGTAAAAAAACTATCCCGACTCAAGTAATCCATCCTGTCCATATCCAATTGACCGGATACCAATTGATGGAGAAACTTTTTAGGATATTCATCCTTGAATATTCGTATCGCCACGGAAAGCCTTCCTTCGAACTGTTGGTTTAGCCGTTCCATGAACAATAAGGATAACTCCTCATGATGAATATTCATTAAGGTGTGCTCCAAGGCATGGGAAAATGGTCCGTGACCGATATCATGCAGTAAAATGGCGATTGAAACCGCCTCCGCTTCCTCTTCGGTAATTTCGGTTCCCTTGGAACGCAATACGTCAATGGCTCGACCCGTTAAATGAAGTGCGCCTAATGCATGATGGAAACGGGTATGCAATGCTCCCGGATACACATAATGCGTAAGCGCAAGTTGCTTAATCCTCCTAAGGCGTTGGAACCATTCGTGCTCCATGAGATCATATATAATCTCGTAAGGCAACTGAATGAACCCGTACACCGGATCATTAATGATTTTCTTCTTGTTCATATCAATTATAACAGGAGAAGCAAAACCCGGACAATTAAGCATTAACGATGTCAAATGCCGATTCGGAAAACTTTATTCCCGAATAATTCCCAACTAAGACTGTGAATTCCGGAAAAGGGTTGCTTCACCTTTCATTTTTTTTAAAATTTCCTACAAAGGTAGGGCTAAACAAAAAAGTACCCAATACATGTATATATATGTATAGTATTGAAAAATAATAACCGGAACGCCGAAAGTCCTTACTTTCGCGGACAAGCGGCTTCCTCAAGAAAAAAACATCCAATTCAACCTTGTATGAGTAACAAAATCACCATCCTCTGGGCAGATGACGAAATCGACTTGCTAAAACCGCAAGTCATGTTCCTTGAAAAAAAGGGCTATGATGTTATTACCGTTTCCAACGGGCACGATGCCATTGAGGAATGCGAGGAATACAATGACATTGACGTAGTATTCCTTGATGAGTCCATGCCGGGCCTTACCGGGCTTGAAACATTAGGACGGATAAAAAAAATCAACCCCCACCTCCCCGTGGTAATGATTACCAAAAACGAGGCGGAAAACGTAATGGAGGAAGCCATCGGATCGCAAATCACGGATTACCTCATTAAACCCGTTAATCCCCACCAAATTCTATTGACCCTAAAAAAGATCATAGACAAGAAGGAATTGGTCCGTGAAAAAACTTCTTCCGATTACCGGCAGGAGTTCGGGGAAATCTTTTCCCGTATCAATAGCGGGTTGAATTATATCGAGTGGGTGGAAACCTACCGGAAAATTATCGATTGGGAAATAAAACTCGATAAATCCGAAACCACGGGTATGGCGGAAATCCTTTCCCGCCAAAAATCCGAGGCGAATATCGAGTTCTCGAAATTCATCGAACGTAACTACGTGGATTGGTTATACGATGAAACGGACAAGGCGCCTATCATGTCCCATAACCTATTACGGGAAAAGGTTTTCCATGACGTATCGGACGATAAACCCACCATCTTCCTTCTCCTTGATAACTTACGTTATGATCAGTGGAAGGCACTGGAGCCTATTTTCTCCGAGTATTTCCGTATTGACCAAGAGGATTTCTTTTACTCTATTCTTCCTACGGCAACGCAATACAGCCGAAATGCCATTTTCTCAGGCTTAATGCCAAGGGAAATACAGGAGTATTATCCGGAATGGTGGAAAAACGATACGGATAAAGGCGGCAAAAACCTTTTCGAGAAAGACTTATTAAGGGAGCAACTGAAGCGTACCTTCCGTAATGCCCCAAAATTCGATTACGTAAAGGTCATCAATTCCCACCACGCCAATCAACTTCGGGATAACGCCCATAATTTATTGAATAATGATTTTAGCGTAATCGTTTACAACTTTATTGATATGCTGTCCCACGCCCGGACGGAAATGGAGGTACTCAAGCAACTTGCGGGAGATGAGCGTGCTTATCGGTCCCTCACCAAGTCTTGGTTCCTACATTCACCGCTTTGGGAAGCACTCAAGGAATTATCCGAAAAGGACATCAACCTGGTGGTAACCACGGACCACGGAACCATTCGCGTGAAACAACCTTCCCGCGTGGTAGGTGACCGGGAAACCACGACCAACCTTAGGTATAAGGTAGGAAAGAACTTGAATTACAAAAAAGGGGACGTGCTTGCCGTAAGGAAACCGAAGGACGCACTTCTACCTACACCCAACGTGAGTTCAACCTTTATCTTTGCCAAGGAGGATAAATTTTTCCTCTACCCCAACAACTATAATTATTACAATAACTATTATAAAAACACCTTCCAACACGGGGGTATTTCCCTTGAGGAAGTGATTTGCCCAATTATCAAACTGTCGTCAAAGTAACGATTATGGGGCAACCCCGGCAGCCAAATTCACGTTCTTGAAAAAGATGCGTTTTCGGCATCGGGTTTGTATTAATAAATATTTATATACGAAAACCAAAAACGAATGTTCGGTGATATGATGGGTCAAATGCAGACCCGACAAGAAGAATTGAAGAAGCAGCTTGCCGAAATCAAGATTACTGAGAAAATGGGGCCCATTACCGTGGTGGTGGACGCCAACAGAAAAATCCTTGATGTTTCATTTGCTCCGGGCAGTGACTTGGAGGAAGTAGAGGACACCCTTCCGGAAGCACTTAACCGCGCCTTGGAAAAGGCGATGTTGAAGGAGGCGGAAGAGTCTAAAAAACTCATCAATGATATGTTACCTCCCGGATTGGGCGGACTTTTCGGCGGGTAGATTTTTTTAACCCGACGAATCATACAGAGCAATTAAACGATGAAAAAGAATTTTTTCCTTTTTGCCGCACTTTTAATAAGTGTGGTCTTTTTACAGGCACAACCTCCCGTCACGGATGGCTTGGTGGCTTATTATTCCTTTGACAATTGCGATGCTACGGATGATTCGGGCGACGGTTCTGATGGTGTACTCGTAGGTGCACCGGGTTGCGTTTGCGGTGTTTCAGGGAACGCATTGGAATTGGACGGTATCAATGATCATATCCTGTTCTTGGGTCCCGTCAATAATTATTTCGATACGGAGGATGTAACCGTTAGCTTTTACTTTAAATCCTTTGGCTCACCTTTGGCGCAGGATCTTCTTTCCAAAAGAGAGGATTGCGGCAATTTCCACGCCATGAGTTTTACTTACACGCCTTCACTCAATGCTATCGAGAATAACTTGAGTGAGAACGGTAGTAAATCCGCCGTAGCTACTTCCTTGTTGGATTTTTCTAATTGCTGGCATCATGTAGTAATGGTTAGAAGGGCGGGAAAAACCTCCTTGTACCTTGATGGCGTCCTAGCGGACGAAGCAGAGGCAATCTCGAGGGTAAACTTGGATAATAATGCCATTCTCTCCCTTGCCAATAGCCCATGTATCGGCAATAATGGTTTGGGAAGATTCAAAGGTTATATCGATGAAATGGCGGTGTACTCCCGCGACTTGCTAAAGGAGGAGGTAGAAATGCTTTACCTCCACCCCGATGAAATCGCGAGTAGGGATACCTTAATATACTTAGGAACGTCTTTCCAAGCAGGAACCACAAATACTTGTGCTACCTCATTTAGTTGGTCCCCTACGGATGGGGTAGACGACATTACGGATCCGGACACCAATCTTTCCCCTACGGAAACTACTACTTATCAGTTAAGTTTTGTGGATGCTAACGGTTGTACGGCAACGGATACTTTTAAGGTAACCGTTATCGATCCTTCCTTATTGGATTGCGACCTCATTTTCGTGCCAAAGGCTTTTACGCCAAACGGCGACGGTCCGGGCGTAAACGAAACCATCGGCATAAGCAATCCTTATGCATTAGAAAGCCTTACCTCCTTCGAAATTTTTGATAGATGGGGCGAAAGGGTCTTCTTTACCGATAATGCATTTGAACAGTGGGACGGGACTTTTCAAGGGAAAATCCTCAATCCCGGTGTTTTTCTATACAAGATGAAATACTTCTGCCAAGGGGAAGAACAAAGCAAATTCGGGAGTTTATCGTTGATTCGATAAAGGCGAAAATCCGCTAAAGTGATTTTTTATTCATTTTCCCGGAAAAAAATTTGGTTTGTTCCTTAACGTTTCCTTAAATTAGGAGTACGATTACAAAATCAGTTTTATTTAAGGGTGATTCATTTGGGTTTTTTACTTATGAGAGAATCTTGAAAGAGATTCTCTCTTTTTTTATTCCTCCTATTTGAGCTTCTACAATTCATTGATTATATACACCCTAACGCGTATAGTATAATTTGGGATTTTGGTAAATCAATCGGAATAATGTCTTTTACTCCGTATTTTTAGGGTATGAAAATCCTCATATTCGGCAACATCGGTTCAGGCAAAACCACCCTTTCCAAAAAACTTTCCAAGGCGCTCCCTGATTGGGAATACCTTGCCGTGGATGATTTCCGCAGGGAATTAAGTGATGGAAGTTTAGGTGGTGATTCCAAAGCGAAAAGCGCTTTCGTAAAACGAATCACCCATGATGACGAGAAAAACCAAATCATAGAATGCTCCGGCTTGGGACGCATGGGTTCCTCCGTTAGAAAAAGAATGGTGAAGTATGATGGTAAAACCACCATACTAATCCTCATGGTTAAAGTGGATACTTGCCTAGAAAGATTAAGTACCCGAGTGTGGGACGTTCCCTTTCCCGAGAATATTACAAGAGGAAATGACCTTGTATATAAAATGGATAAGTTTTTCCAATCCGATTTCCTTTATGAACGATGGGGGCAAAGAGCCAATACCTCCTATTTTCAATCCCCGCATGAAAACTTGGTGGATCAAGAAGCTATCCTTTC
>JAHDDF010000049.1 GCA_020629475.1 Saprospiraceae bacterium | reverse complement strand
CCGGAAAAATTCAAAATCAGGTTCTTGGGAGAAACCAAGGAAAGGGATAAATAAGAGCACAAGGAAAAAAAATCGTTGTTCAAGGATCATGTACAATTGTTTTGGATATCCTCTAGACGGGAAATCAGGACCTTAGGTTGCAAGCGCCACAAAGTGTAACTTTTTTAGTAAAATTTCGTACGCAAATTATAGAAATTACTTATCTTACCTTCGCATTCAAAGCGTTTTAGAGACAACATGAATCCTACACCCAATCTTAGAATTATTTCCGCAGGGGCAGGTAGTGGTAAAACCTACCGATTAATGACGGAAATGGTTGATTTACTCAAGTCAGGCACCGTTCAACCCGAGGGAATTATTGCTACTACCTTTACCAAAAAAGCAGCGGCGGAGCTCGAGGAACGGGTCCGCATTTGCTTGTTGGAGGAAGGCTTACCGGAATTAGCGGACCGACTTACGGGTGCCCTTATCGGCACCGTCCACGGTTTAGGGGTTAAACTCCTGAAACGCTTCGCTTTCGAGGCGGGCGTTTCCCCTGATGCCTCCATTATGGCGGATGAGGATCAGGATATCTTCTTTAACCAATCCCTCTCTACCATCCTTACCGAGGAACGGGTAAACCGGATGGAATACCTCACCGAACGCCTTGCCCTCCGCAAAGCGGATATGAAATACGATTGGCGTAGGGATGTCAAGGATATTATCGACCGGGCACGTGCCAATGGTTTCGATAGGGAAAGATTAGAGGAAGGCATGACCAAATCCTACGAGGAACTTGAAGCCTTTTTCCCTAAACCCTTGAAGATTGACCCCGAGGAATTCGAGAAGAAATTCAGGAAAGTGCTTGAGGATGCCATTTCCTCCATCAAGGGAAATGAGGCGGACGGTACCAAGGCGACTAGGGACGCGCTTTCCTTCTTGGAGCAAATCCTCGTAAAATACAAGCAGGGCAACCTGCCTACTTGGGAGGAAAGGGCTAAAATTTCCAAGCTGAAGGTAGGCGCGAAAAGCCGGGACATCGTTGATGAGTTGAAAACGGCGGCAAGGAACCACAGCCAACACCCGGACTTCCTCAAGGAACTAAAAGAATTCTTGGACGGTGTTTACCAAACCGCCATCGATGCCATTGATGAATACGGTAAATTCAAGAAGAAGCGCGGATTGATCGATTATATCGATATGGAAACCCGCGTGAAGGAATTATTGAATAACCAAGAGGTTGCCGCTGTCCTTTCCGATGAAATCGACCTATTAATGGTGGATGAATTCCAGGATACCTCCCCTATTCAATTGGAGATTTTCTTCCGTTTGACCAAAATGGCGAACCACTCGATTTGGGTGGGTGATCCCAAGCAATCCATCTACGGTTTCCGTGGCGCGGAACCGGAATTGATGATGGGAATCATTGAACAAACCGGAGGAATCAGACCGCAGGACATCCAAAAATTCTCATGGCGTTCCAGGGAGGATTTGGTACATGCATCTAATGCTATTTTTTGCCAAGCCTTCCATGAAACACCCGAGGAACAAGTAGCCCTTATTCCAAAAAGAAGACATAAAGCGGGGCCGGAAACCGCCAATAAGGTAGACGAGCCCATCGAGGTCGGGACGGCTATTCATCATTGGCATTTTATTCCGGAAGATGGTGGCAAAAGAACGGGCAGACCGTGGATGGATAAATGTATCGCTTCTACCATTCGTGGTTTCTTGGAAAGAAAGCCTTATGTCAATGTCAAAGGAAGTAGTGAATTCCGTCCGGCTAAACCGGGTGATGTCGCAATCCTTTGCCGTAGCAATAAGCACTGTCTTGAAATGGCGGAGGCGCTTCATCATCAAGGATTAAAAGCAGCGATTTCAAGGAACGGTCTCCTTGGTACGCCTGAGGCGAAACTGGTCCTTTCTTGCTTGAAATATCTGACGTATAGGCATGATTCATTGTCCGTTGCGGAAATCATGTTCCTTGCTTCTTCCCAAGGATTGGAGGACATCATGGATAATCGTATCCGTGGTATGGAAAAGGATAATTTCAAACGTTCCGGCTGGGCGGATAGCAATGAGTTCGTGGAACGCTTGGATGAATTGCGCCCTGAAATAACGGAACTTTCAGGTGCGGAAATATTAAACCTCATCCTAGAGGATTTGGATATCCGACGTATCGTAACGGCTTGGGGAAACCCGGAACAGCGTATCAATAATATTGATATGCTGCGGCATTACGCGGAACGCTACGAGGATGCTTGTAACCGCTTGAATACGGGTGCTTCTTTACCGGGATATTTGCTTTGGCTCAACGACCTCGCGGCTAACGAAAATGACGCCCAAGGTTTTAGTATGCGCGAGGATGCGGTAAACGTCTTGACTTACCATAAGAGTAAGGGCTTGGAATGGCCTGTAGTGGTTATGCACTCCTTGGAAAATCAACTGAGGGACAACCTCTTTGGAGCAAATGTTATCAGCCAAAACGAGGAATTGGATTTGGACAATCTTTCAGCGGGTAGGTATATCCGCTATTGGAGGCATCCTTACGGTAAGCAATATAAGTCTACCGCCTTGGAGGAAACCTTGGCTACGGCGGATGTTCGATTGGAATCCATCAAACAAGCCGCTAAGGAAGAGGCACGTTTGATGTACGTGGGTATTACCCGTGCCCGGGATTATATGGTTCTTGTTTCCCGGATGGGGAATAGCCCGAAGTGGTTGGATAGGGTTTGCAATACGGGTAAGGAAGAAATAGCGCCGGTTCTTAATCCGGATACGCCTGAGTCCCCTTGGATTTGGAAGGGCAATGTCTTGCCAATGGTGAGCGAGGTACTTCCTTTCCCTAAAATCTTGGAACACCATCCGATTACCGTGGGACAATTAAGTACCCAAGAGGAACGGAATGGTTTTAATATTCACCAACGTTTATTCCTTCAAGGAGAGGATTTAAAGTTAAACGGAAATTCCGGCGGTATTCAAACGGGTAGTCCTTTGCATTACGGCAATCCGGTAAAAATCGGTGAGGACGTGGAGGAATATCCGGTAGCAAAAGCGCTTTGTTCTTATTTGAATTTTGATGTTCCTGAATATTCGGATGCTTCCCGCCAACAAGCGGCGGAAAGAATTCTAGGTAATTTTGAATTAGAGGAAGGAGTTGATAAAAATGATTTCATCCTTAATTCCAAGCAATTCCATGATTGGCTTCAAGCATTTAATAATTCGGTCCCTATTTTAAAATGTTATCCTCTTGCCTATCAAGAAGGCGGTAGAAAATTCAGGGGGGAAATGGATGTTTTAATGGATACGGGTGAGGAAATTATTGCGGTACGGCATACGAGTTTCCCGGGATCGGTCAAAAAATGGCGTTCCAAAATCCGTGATAATGCGGGGCGTTTTAAATTGCTTTGGAATGCTTTGCACCATTCTTTCCCGGATAGGAAAATCCGCTTGTATGAGCATTTTGTTTTATCGGGTGGGGTGATGGAGGTTTCTTTTTAAGTAGCATTTTTGGAAGAGCTTGAGGCAGGCGAATTTCCTATTTGTTAGCAAACATTCTGCGTTTAGGGGCATCTTGGATGCTTGAGGCAAAAATTTCCTATTTGTTATTAAACATTCTGCGCTTAGTAAGCATCTCGGACGGAGCCCGAGACGATCTCTCGTTTTTAAAAAGCCGGCTCATTAGTAATCCTAATGAGCCGGCTTTTTAATTTATATTTTAATGACTTTTATATTTTTGATTTCTTTTCCTTCTTCGGACATTAAACGAACAAAATACATTCCGTTCGGAAGATTCGGTATTTGAATATCAAAGGTATTTCTTCCTTGTATTTGCGCTTGATATATTTCCTTTCCGGTATTATCATACATAACAAGGGAATGGAATTCCGCGCCTTCCATATTTAAACTAAATGACTCCCTGAACGGGTTTGGTGAAACCACTACGTATGCCTCTGCTTCAAGAATATTATCATTTGAGGTGGCTACGCAATTTAGGGCATTCTCAGCGTAGGCATGTTTTTCCGTAACGAAGGATTTTAATCCATAAACCGTTCCGCCTTGAGGCCCACCGCCGGAGGAGATATTATTCTCTACATTGGCATCAAACTCGGCATTGGAATACATCTTATTATTATCCGCGTAAACGGAATTTTGAATCATGGATTTAATTTCATCCATCCTTGGATGCAGGTAATCCGGATTAAATAAATATTCAATAAGGAAACACATTTCCTCTTGGTACTGGGCATATAAATTTGGGCTATCAAAAATGTTTTCCAATAAGGGTCTGCTTGCGTCGTGATAATCCAAGGGAAGGTTGGTCATATCTAATCCGCCACCCGGTCCACCACCACCGTAAGAGCCGAAGGATTCATTTCCGTCCCACTTGATCCATTCCCATTTTCCGGTGGTAAGATTATGGTACACGTAATAATTCCTTGCGGAACCGGTATAGCTATCTAAATTGCTAAATAAATTATCAAGAGCGGCGGAACGTAAATATTCCTGTAACTCAATATGATTGGATAATTGGGATTCAAAATCAGCGGCACTTGAATTATTGATAAAATCAGTAAGTGCGATTAAATCGGACCAATCATTTATTTCTTCGTTTGTTTTTAATTCATAACGGCTTTCATAAGCGGTTTGATCCGTGCCGTAATACACCAAATCGGCTGCGTTATCATCGCCACCACCCCCGGGGCCGCCACCGCCAAAATTATCGCCAGCCTTGAAGAGATTTCCGTCATCATCCAAGATTCTCCAATCCAAGAATTGATCATCTATTTGTTCGATAACGGTATAGAAGCCCCAATGGACACCATTGAAATACACATTGGCATAACTCGCCCTTGGAGCGGGGACATTTGCGGCACGACAAACATCAAAAAATATCTTTTCCCGCATTAAGGTCGGGTCCTTGAAACCGTTGCTAAAATTCAATTTTTTAAGACCGTCGTAGTTTTGCCCACTGGTATATTCGTTGAAATCAATCTTGAAGGATTTCTTATTTCCCGGGTGGCTATAACTTGAATTCCCCTTGAGGCGTACGCCTACTTTCGGGAAGGAATAGGTACCTGTTATATCGGTCAGGACCAAATCCGCTTCCATGTATTCCGAGATTTCGTAATTGTTGGTCAGGCTATCCCAATAATTGGTTTGGTTAAAAGTCAACTCGATATTGATAATCTGATCCGTGGCGAAGATATTATCACCGTCTATTTGGGCTTTAGATGCCGAAAGAGAGAACATAAAAATGACAAATGCTAATAGGTACCGAATTCGCATGCGGTTCATGTTTTTGTTTGTGAATGTTGTCTAACCTAGGTTAGACAAGGGGAATTCGGGAATCCTTCGGTGGGGGCGTATTTTTTTTGATTTTTAGTTATGCGCATCTCGGACACAGCCCGAGATGATCAGAAGGTCGAAGCGACCGATACAAGCAAAGGGGCGTCTGTAAGGGCGCTCCCGATAAATTAAAATAGAAGCCATTATTTTAAATCATTGGGAAAGGAGAATATTTTTCCACGCCTGGGGGAGACGCATTCAATGCGTCTCTACAAGTATTCCATTTAATTATCATTTGGCTCCGCTTCGGAAATAACCATGGGGTAAATTTTCTGAATCACCTTTTGTTGTTCCCTGGATAATTCCTCGTATCCTTTATTGAAAAGTTCCTTGGATTTCTCATCCCAAATTTCATTATAAGCGGATTTTATTTCGTTATATACTTCCAGGTAAACTTCATAGGAAGTCTCCTTCGTATTCTTCAAGGAAATTATTTTTTTATTGGAGGAATGCTGTTCACCAAATCCGTCAATTTTTATGGTTGAAAAATGAAGAGTATCCAATAAAAATGCTTTACAAGTTGATTTTACTTCGGAGGCTTCAATGGTTTTTGAAGTATTTATTTCTATTTCATTATTAGAACCCACTTTTACATGTAAAACATCCTTAGGGTCTAATTTCTTTAAATCAATTCCTTCTTCCGATATAGGTGGCAATGTTACATCAATACCCATCGGGGATATAGAAAAATTCATTACCATAAAAAAGCAATTTTTATAAAAATCATGCTCAAAATCCGAAGCGGAGAATTCTTCCAACATTTCCTCTGAAATATTCACGATACTAATTTCGCCTCTTTCAGCAACTCCATTTATTAACCTGAAGAATTTGCCGAATCCCGAGGCATTCACTCCGGCAGTATCATTATAAATCTCTTCCTTGTTACATGCTAAACCCCAAGGTTCCGGAAAATCACTAAAATCGATTTTCACAAAGCTTAGCCCTTTGTTTTCCACTATCTTTTCCAAAAAGGAAATATATGCATCCCCTTGTGTTGATTCGAAAATTCCTTTCTCTACAAAAGCGTTTTCAAAATTCCGTAAATTTTCCTTGATGGTTTCTCCTCCGTCCCCGGATTCGGCGTAAACGCATTCCATGAATTGATCCTCAAATTCATATTTATTAGAGGAATTGCAGGTCAGTAATAAAACGGAAATAAATAATATAAGGAGGAATGATTTCATTTTTTGGAATTACATTAAAACATTGTAGAGACGCGATGCTTCGCGTCTTTTGGTTTTTAGGTTTACGCATCTCGGACACAGCCCGAGACGTTCCGGAGGTCGAAGCGACCGGCACGAGCAAAGGGGCGTCCGTAAGGGCGCACCCAATAATAAATCATCATTATATTAAAAGACTATAATTATATTATAAACCATTCTTCTCCACTTCCAAAATAGCGGCAATATGCGCATCGGCGATTAACTGCCGAACCTCGTCCTTCATGAGTTCCGCGGCTTCCTTGGGATGGTTATAAAAACCATTTTCCGTAAGGCAAGAAGTCATGGTGGTTTTACGGATAACGTAAAGGCTTTTGGTGGATTTTAAGCCACGGTTCACCATCCCCGTATATTGAACGATGTGTTTTTGGAAAATGGAGGCTAGTTTTCTACCTCGTGAACTTCCGGTATAATACCAAGTTTCCGCCCCTTTCGCCGGTGGGTCAGCCCAATGCTCTTGTGATTCCGAGCGGGCGGCATTGGCATGTATGGAAACGAATAATTTCGGATAATCCGATTGATGGGCATTGGCGCGGTCTACCCTACCCTTTAGGAAATTATCGGTATCCACCTCAGGCACCACATTGAAAATTTGGACACCTAGAGGCACCAATTTATCCATGATACGCTTTACGATATCACGGTTGAATTCGTATTCCATGAAACGGGTACCGTCATCGAATTTCGGGGAACGTTTACCGGCGGTGAATCTTCCGTGACCATTATCCAAGCACCAAAGGTAGCGAGGCTCATGGGTAGGAATTTCCGGTTCAACGGGATCAACCGGATCGGGTGGAGTAACGGGATCCACAGGATCAACCGGCGGCGTGGGTGTTACCGGTGTATCAGGATCAGTCGGAGGGACGGGATCCACGGGAGGCGTTACCACCGTCGTATCCGGGTCCGTAAGATCGATGGGCGGAATATCAATCGGTATTAGGTCATCATCCGTCGGATTATCCGATATGATGGTATCCGGTTCGATGATTTCCAATTCCTCGGGAAAAACCAATGTACCGATGGTATCCGGTTCGGAAATAAGATCGGAGCCGTCCGAAACCAAATCCGCGTCATCGGGCTCATCCGGGATTACCGGTTCGTCAGGAAAAGGATTCGGCGGGGAAGGGATATGCGGATCAGGGGGATTAACGGTTCCTTTATCGTTAAACGCCTCGAATAATTTCTTGAAGAATTCAATAATCCGCTCCAGCATTCTTGTGGTTTTTTCTCAAAGTGTTCGCACCAAAACCGGAATCAAAACGTTTATTTGACCGTAGGGTGCGATTGTTATTTACAAATTAAATAATATCCCTAGGAAAATCAGGGCTATGAGGGCACCTTATTTCCTTCATTAGGGCAATACGTACCGATTTTTTGCCCAAAATGCAGTATTTTTCGCCCGCCTAGACGAGAAGGGCAACACGAAGACCAAAAACAGTACATGTTTTCATTCATATTTCGGGCCATCCACGGTTTTTTTTATGAGATAGGAAAGTACTTCCTGCTCCTCCGTTTAATGATCGCACGCCCTGAGAAGGCTTCCATGTATTGGAAGGAGACCATGCGCCAGATGAACGACATCGGTGTGGGTTCCTTGATCATCGTTTGTTTGATTGCCTTGTTTATCGGTGCCGTTTCCGCTATCCAATTCGCGTATCAGTTAGAAGGGACATTCGTTCCCTTGTATTATACGGGTTATATCGTGAGGGATATGACCATCATCGAGCTTGCCCCTACGATTACTTGTTTGGTATTGGCGGGTAAGGTCGGTTCCAATATCGCCGCGGAAATCGGTGGTATGCGTCAAAAGGAGCAAATCGATGCCTTGGAAATCATGGGCGTGAATACAGCGGCTTACTTGGTTATGCCCAAGTTAATCGCTGCTGTTATCGTAATTCCCATGCTTGTTTTCCTTGCCGCCATCGTAAGTATCATGGGTGGTTATATTGCCGCCGTTCCTACCGGGATGATTGGGCATGATGCCTACGTGCTCGGACTAAGGAGTTTCTTTGATCCGTACAACGTTTTCATGATGTTCGTGAAGGCGCTTGTATTCGGTTTTATCTTGACCTCCGTTTCCTCTTATCAAGGGTATTTCGTGAAGGGCGGTTCCATTGAATTGGGAAGGGCAAGTACCAATGCCGTGGTTTTAAGTGACGTCATCATCCTGTTGGCGGATTATTTCATCACTCTATTAATGACATAAGAAATGATTCGTGCGGTAGACATAAAGAAATCATTCGGTGACGTAGAAGTACTCAAGGGTATTTCAACGACATTCGATAAAGGAAAAACCAATCTTATCATCGGTAGATCCGGTGCGGGTAAGACGGTATTCCTGAAAATATTGGTCAGTCTTTTCCAACCCACCGAGGGTCAGATATTTTACGAGGATACTGATATCACGAAGTTGAATAAAAGGCAACTGATTGAAATCCGAAAGGATATCGGGATGCTTTTCCAAGGTTCCGCCTTGTTTGATTCCATGACGGTAGAGGAAAATATCCGCTTCCCCTTGGACATGTTCACCAACATGACCCGTAAGGAGAAGGAAGACCGGGTAAATGAACGCTTGGAGGTAGTTAACTTGGAAGGCAGTAACAAAAAGTACCCCGGCGAGATTTCAGGTGGTATGCAAAAACGTGTGGGTATCGCGCGTTCTATCGTTTTGAATCCAAAATTCCTTTTCTGCGATGAGCCGAATTCGGGATTGGATCCGAAGACCTCCTTGGTCATTGATGAATTAATCCAACAAATTACCGTGGACAATCAAATCACCACCGTGATTAATACCCACGATATGAACTCCGTGATGGAAATCGGGGAAAAAATCAATTTCCTGCATATGGGAAAATTAGCCTGGGTAGGTCATAAATCCGAGGTTCTTGATTCAGACAATCAACTTCTTCAGGAATTTATTTTTGCTTCACCATTCTTGCAAAGGTTAAGGGACAAGGCACTTGGGAAATAAGTTACCCTTGATTTGTAACAACTCCCATGCTATTGTATATTTTTGATAACCCTTAATGCTAAATGAAAAGACTAAAATTTGCTTTCCACTCTCCGGAACATATTAAACCGGCTTTCCCATAACGGAATCCGACCTGATACGGAGGAATCCCAGGTTACTCGGATTATCCTACTTAACCGGATACTCCTTATTACCATTGCCTTACTTACCGCTCTTTCTATTAAGGGTTTATTTGAATGGGGATGGACTGAGGTCTTTTTATACGGGGTTACCCTTCTAACACTCTTTATTTTCCTTTTGGTAAGATGGTCCCATTTCAAAACCGCCATTGGTTTATTTCACGGGATTTATCCTTTACTATTATGTCTAATCGGGATTGGGTTCGGAAGTGAATTAGGTGTAGAGTATTGTTTATTCGCGCTCTTATGTTCCGTTTTGATTTTAAATGAAGGAAAAAACTCCAAACTACTTTTCCTCTGTTGGTTTGCCCTTTTATACGTTTCCATGAACGTAGGCTTCCGCTATGTAGAAGCACCTTTTGCTTATAGGATTGATTATACCGATAGGATTGTTTTATTTATGATAAGCGCCATTATCCTCACTCTTTTTGTAATGACTTTTCTAAGGGAAAATCGAAAATATTACAAGGAATTACAAAAGGTAACGGGCAGACTAAAAGATAAAAACGAGGAACTAAACGTAGCGAATCGGGACCTTGAACAGTTTGCCGCTATTACCTCGCACGACCTTAAAACACCATTACGTTCCATCGCTAGTTTTGCGGGATTGATTAAGCGGGATTTAGACAGGGGAAGCACCGAAAACACCGGGGAGTACCTTGAATTTGTTACGAGTGCCGCCAAGCAAATGAATTTCCTAATTTCCGATATATTGGAGTACTCCAAACTAGGAAAGGGAAAAGTTGAAAAGGTAAATTTATCCTTGTCGGATATAATTATGAGTATTATCCGTAGGATGGACGATATCATAAAAAAGGAGAATGTCCAGGTCATTATGACCGACCTCCCGGAAATACAGGCGAACGAGACCCAAATCCAGCTTCTTTTTCAAAACTTGCTAGAAAACGGGATTAAATATAATCGCTCGGAAAAGAAGGTCATCCAAATCCATGCCCAGTCCAAACCCGAGTATCACATCATTACCATACGGGACAACGGAATTGGTATTGCTGAGCATTACCATGACCAAATTTTCGGGATGTTCAAAAGATTACATGCCGGGGATAAATTCCAAGGAACCGGGATTGGATTAGCCATTTGCCAAAGGATTATCGACAATCATTCAGGCAGTATCTCCTTGGACTCTGAACCCGGGAAAGGCAGTACTTTTTATATTCGTTTACCTCGATTACAATTAGGCAAAAAAGAAGCCGCTCCTGAAAAAATCAGGAACGGCATATTTTCTTAGAAACAGATTTACTGTCTTTATGACAATCCAAAAGTAGATTTAATATCATCTACTAAATCCAATCTTTCCCAACCGAAGGTCTCGTAGGATTTTCCGTCTACTTCAACTTTCCCAACGGTACGTCCCATGTGCCCGTAAGCCGCGGTTCCACCAAAGATAGGATTCTTCAAACCGAAGCGGCGAACGATTGCCGCAGGACGCATATCCACAAGCGCATCCAATTTAGCCGCGATTTCACCATCGGATAAACCATCTACCTTGCAGGTACCGTAGGTATCCACGAATAAACCAACCGGCCGTGCCACACCGATAGCGTAAGCTACCTGTACCAAGCACTGATCAGCCAAACCTGCCGCAACCACGTTCTTCGCGATATGGCGAGTGGCGTATGCCGCGGAACGGTCTACTTTGGAAGGATCCTTTCCGGAGAAAGCACCACCACCGTGCGCACCTTTTCCACCGTAAGTATCCACGATGATTTTACGACCGGTCAAACCGGAATCACCGTGCGGTCCACCGATAACGAATTTACCGGTAGGATTGATGTGGTAAATGATATCATCACCGAAAAGTGCCTGAATCCTTGCGGGAAGTTGGTTCTTCACGCGAGGTACAAGGATATTCTTGACGTCCTCACGGATTTTTGCCAACATGGCATCATCGTTATCAAAATCATCGTGCTGTGTAGAAACCACGATGGTATTGATTTTTTCGGGAACGTGATTATCACCGTATTGGATGGTTACCTGGGATTTGGAATCCGGACGGAGGTAAGTCATTTCCTTTCCTTCCCTACGGATTTCCGCCAATTCCATCAAAAGACGGTGGGATAAATCCAAAGCCAAAGGCATGTAGTTATCGGTTTCGTTGGTAGCGTAACCGAACATCATTCCTTGGTCTCCGGCTCCTTGCTCTTCCTCACTTTTACCAACGTCAACACCTTGTGCGATATCGGCGGATTGCTCATGAAGGGAAGAAATAATCCCGCAGGAAACCGCGTCGAATTGGTATTCTGATTTGGTGTAACCAATGCGCTTGATGACATCACGGGCTACGCCTTGTACATCAACATAAGCCTTGGAACGGATTTCTCCTGCCAAAACCACCAAGCCGGTGGTCACCAAAGTTTCGCAAGCCACTTTGGACTCGGGATCTTGCGCCAAGAAGGCATCAAGGATGGCATCGGAAATTTGATCGGCTATTTTATCGGGATGTCCTTCGGAAACGGACTCTGAGGTGAAGAGGTATGACATATCCTACTTCCTATTTTAAGTTTTATGAATAGGGCGCAAAGATATACAAATGCCCAATAAAGTTCCTATAACTTTTTGCCGCAAAAGGGAATTGAATTTTGTGGCATTTTGAGGTTAGTAAACTAGGTATATAAGATGTAGGCTCAATTAGGCAAATCTGTTGCTGGATTTTCAACTAGGTGCTCTTCTAAAATATTGTTATTCAGACGTTAGACGCTAGATGTTAGACATTAGACAGTTGTTTACTAAAGTAACAGAACGGAGTCTAACGTCTAGTGTCTAATATCTAACATCTTGACTTTTAGTCAAATGCATCAAACTGAGATAGCAACACGATTGCCTATCAGAGCCAAGATGTAAGATTCACGATGTAAGACGTAAGATTTTTAAAACCTCCTCAATACCCAATTCGTCATTCGTCATTCGTCATTGTCACTTCACCTTGAAATCAAGGAGCTTTTTCCCTTCCAAATATCCTTGGAAATGATCCCCTATCGTAACGGGTCCTACCCCGGCAGGCGTGCCCGTATATATATAGTCTCCTTTTTGTACGATAAAGTATTGTGAAATGTAGGAAATCAAGGTAGCGAAGTTAAAAATCATATCCGCGGTATTCCCTACTTGTACGGTTTCCCCGTTTTTGTCCAGATTGAAAGCGATGGGCTTTCCGACAAACTCCTCATAAGGAACAAGTTCCCCTAGGGGCGCCGACCAATCAAAAGCCTTGGCGATTTCCCAAGGATGCCCTTTTTTCTTGCATTCCGATTGGATATCCCTTGCCGTAAAATCAATCCCCAAACCAATTTCACCAATGTAACTTTCGGCATATTGGGGATGGACGTGCCTCCCGTTTTTCTTCATCTTCAATACCACCTCGCATTCATAATGAAGCTCCTTGGTAAAATCAGGGTAATAAAAGGGCTTACCCTCCTTTAATAAGGCGGAAGGCGGCTTCATGAAAAGTAGTGGTTTCTTAGGAACGGGATTATTCAATTCCTTGGCGTGATCCACGTAATTCCTTCCGATGCAGAAAATTTTCATGATGGTCAGGTTGAAAATATCTAAAGAAAAAAGGCAATCCATCCTTGTAACGGAATGAATTGCCTCTTGGAGTTTTTTTATCTCGGATTCATAATCCCCGCGATTTCCTTGACTTCGGCTAAGGTTTGTGCCGCACGTTTCCGGATTTCAGCGGAAGATTGCTTGATGACTCGTTTGATGTTTTTACGATCCGCGTAAACCTCATCATAACGTTCCTTGATCGGGCTGCAAAGCGCAACTAATCCTTCAGCTACCTCACCTTTTAAGTCAGAGTATCTTAGGGAGCCGGCATTGTATTGTTCCATTAGGGAATCATGCGCTTCTTGTCTATTCGTTGCGATAAGCAAACCAAACAAGTTGGAAACGCCCGCACTCATTTCACCTTCCGGATTATCACCCGTATCAGTAACGGCGGATTTTACTTGCTTCCTGATTCTCGCCTCCTCACCGAAGATGTTCACGTAGTGCTTCTCCCCCAGACTCTTACTCATCTTTTTCAAGGGATTCGCCAAGGACATGATCTTCGCCGACTTGGTCAATAATGGCTCAGGATGCGTAAAATATTCCTTCCCGAATTGGTGATTGAAACGCTGCGCGATATTCCGACTCAATTCCAAGTGCTGGATCTGGTCCTTGCCCACGGGCACGTAATCCGCGTGGTAAATCAGGATATCCGCTGCTTGAAGCACGGGATAATAAAACAAGCCGGAGCTGATAAAGGCATCCTTGTCGGTATCCTTTACTTGCTCGGATTTGTCCTTGAATTGCGTCATCCTCGTCAATTCCCCAAAGGAGCAAACGTTTCCTAATACCCAGCAAAGTTCCGCGTGCTCGGGCACCAAGGATTGAATGAAAAGATTTTCCGGCTTAATGCCGCAGGCAAGCAATTGGAATACCATTTTCCAAGTATTCTTGCGCAGGTCCTCCGCTTTGTAAGGCATGGTCATGGCATGGTAATCCACGACGCCGTATGTGCAATCGTATTTTTCTTGCAGATCCACCCAGTTTTTGACCGCACCTAGGTAGTTACCCAAATGGATGTCGCCGGTAGGCTGGATGCAGGAGAGGACGTTTTTTCTTTCCATTTTTTAGGAGATTTTTAGCTTCGCAGATTATTAGATATTTAGATGGCTAGATATTTAGAAAGGGTTTCGCGTCTAAATATCTAGTCGTCTAATGGTCTAAAAATCTAATCAAACAGCTGCAATAACGGATATTTCAACATTGACGTACTTGGGCAGGTTTGCCACCTCCACCAATTCCCTCGCGGGAGCGGTATTCTCATTGAAATATGTAGCGTAAACCGCGTTAATGCGGGAGTAGTTCCCCATATCGGACACGAATACGGAACATTTTAGGACATTTTCGAAGTTGGTGCCTGCTTGGGTCAATACCGCCTTGATATTTTCCATGACCTGCTTGGTTTCCGCTTCGATGTCATCGGTTACCAAATCTCCGGTAGCGGGATTAATCGCGATTTGGCCGGAGCAGTAGAGAACACCGTTATACGCAACGGATTGGTTATAGGGACCTACGGGTGCGGGAGCTTTATCCGTGTTGATGATGGTTTTCATAGTGGCGAGATTGTTAGAGTATTAGACTGCTAGATTATTAGATGCCGTTTTTTATCCATATCCGGCATTTAATAATATAGTCAAATCAAAATGGTTTTGGATGATACATCTTGGATGAAATATAACGTCGAAAGCCCCGTTGTACGAAAATGTACACGGGGCTTCCCGATATGTATTCACCGGGTCAAACGGGAACCGTCTGCCCCGCGGATGTTACTCTTCGTCCTCTACGGCAGGGATAAGTACCTTACCGCGGTAGTACAAGGCGCCATCTACCTCATAAGCGCGGTGGCGCAAATGTGGTTCGCCGGTGTTTTGGCAAATCTGTACTTGAGGCGCTACTGCTTTCTTGTGCGTACGGCGCTTCCTCTTGCGTTGCTTGGATATCCTGGATTTAGGATGTGCCATGGTTCGTAATTTTTATTCGTTACTAATCTTTCTTCTTCAAATCTTTCAAAGCATCCCAAACGGACGGTTTTCCTTCCTCGGTTTGTTCCTCGTCGTCATTTTCAAGGTAATCGAAAATGTCGACTTCACAGGTCGGTTCCCCCTCCTCATCCAAAGGATGGGATTTTATCATGGGGATGGAAAGGCAAATGAATTCGTAGATGTATTGCGCTACATTGAATTCATGCTCCAAGGGATGTATGAAAACGATTTCAGCCTCCGTGGACTCCCCTTCCTTGAATTTGGCTATCAATTGATGGGAACCCTCACACGCTAGGTCGAAGGGCTGAAGGCATCGGTCGCACACTGTACGGAATGAACCGGTAATACCGTAATCCATATCCATCATGGTCTCCGATTTAAAAATTTCAAGCTGAACCTTAAAATTACCTTCTTGGATGATACTATCCGCGAAATGCTCAAAAAATTCGCTATCTATTTGAAAATCAAACTTATGCAAACCGATTCCGATCCCTCTTACGGGTATCGAAAATTGTTTCAAAGACTCCATTATAAAGAACTTGCTAAAATTGCTCGGCAAAGATATAGCTATCCTCCCGATTTTAAAAGGATTTGTTGCTTATTTTTCAATGACAAACCGGATTCCGAAACATAAAATTCCCCATTTTGCATTTAAAAAATTTTGAAAATCAAACATGCCACCTGTATATTGTGGAACTATTCCAATAGAGGAAAGGTTTTATATACCAAACGGGGGATTAGCTCAGTTGGCTAGAGCGTTTGACTGGCAGTCAAGAGGCCACCGGTTCGAATCCGGTATTCTCCACAAGAATTAAGCAGTTACGAAGATATTCGTAGCTGCTTTTTTTATTCATCCTCCTTAAAGGAATCAATACCGCGCCAACCGAAACCCGATATTTATAATACGATTCGGCGGATGACAGCTCATTTGATGTGAAACATGGCAAGCCAAAGCATCACTGGAATAACAACCACCCCGAATGACCTTCTTTCTCTTTTTCTCATTGATAAGAGCGCTTCCCTCAAAACCCATATACATAGATTCGCCTTTTACGAAAAGCATTTTGAATTCGTAGCCGTTAATGGTTTCGGTGTAGCTCTCTTTTTTGTTTTTCAATTTTCTATGGTGCCTTGACTTCTTTTTCTTGTAAAGATAGCGGAATTACTAGAGTGGATAGACGAATTTCCTTAGGAAAAAAATGATGTCTTGTCGCGGATTCA
>JAHDDF010000870.1 GCA_020629475.1 Saprospiraceae bacterium | reverse complement strand
CTTTATAAAGTAACGAATTAGTGCATCCACTATCCCGTTATTTCCCTACTCCACACTCGCCACTTGGCTACTTCCATCATCATAACTTACGCGGTAGATCGCATCACCAAAATCATCGGAAATCAATAGAGACCCATCTTTTAAGAACAGTACATCTACCGGTCTACCAAATGCTTCTTGGCTTTCTTCATCCAGCCAACCTTCTAAAAAGGTTTCATAAGCTACCGCCTCATTGTTTTCAAACTTTACCAAAGAAATACGGTACCCGGATTTTTTGGAACGGTTCCAAGAGCCGTGTTCCGCTATAAAAGCGTACTGCTTGTACTTCTCAGGAAACATATCTCCGGTATAAAACTTTACCCCCAATGGAGCCACGTGGGCACCTAAATTCTGTACGGGCGCCACAAAATCCGAGCAAGGGCGTTGGCCTCCAAATTCAGGATCTTTAATGGTTCCGCCATGACAAAACGGATATCCAAAATGCTGGCCGGCTTCCGTAACACGGTTCAACTCACATGGGGGAATATCATCGCCCATCATATCCCTACCGTTATCCGTAAAGTACATTTCCTTGGTTTCCGGGTGCCAGGTAAACCCAACCGTATTCCGTACACCATGCACATAGATCTCACGGTTGCTTCCGTCAGGATCCATACGGGTAATAGAGGCAAAACGTTTGTCCACTACGGTAGAATCACAAATATTACAAGGTGCTCCTACAGGTACATACAATTTATCGTCCGGACCAAAAGCAATGTATTTCCATCCATGGTGAAACGCTTCCGGATAATCATCATAAATAACCTTGCGCTCAGGAACACTGTCCAGATTAGCTTCAATATTATCGTAGCGGTACAAAGTACTTACATCTGCCACATAAAGCGATCCGTTTCTATAGGCAATTCCGTTAGGGGATTCCAAAGTGGTATCCAACTCAATAACCCTATCTGCCTTAAAATCCCTATCACGGTCCTGAATGGCATATATTTTCTTCTCGTTCCTGGTGCCTACGAACAAAGTACCGTCATCTCCCATAGC
>JAHDDF010000869.1 GCA_020629475.1 Saprospiraceae bacterium | reverse complement strand
ACCTTACGCATATCTATCACCAACCATCGGATGAATACGATCCCGAAACCACCGAACTGAGCGGTGTACGTTTTGATCTGCAGTTATTTTACGATGTAGGATTGCGTCTGGCCAATGAGGATTATTTTCCCAAATGGTACGATGGAAGCGAATTTAAAGCGGCCCGGAAGTAGTAACTATTCCGCTCCAGACTTTAAATGGTCTGTATACGCTTGAACAAAAATTCCTTATGTGATTTGCTTAACGGAATTACCTTTCTATTGATTTCCAGATGGCCGTCCGCAATGACGTCCAATTTGGAAATATTGACTACATAGGAACGATGCACACGCATAAAAGTGGCATTGGGCAAGCGCTCCAACATGTTTTTTAGGGTACAGCTCAAGACCAGATTTCCGGTTTTGGTCACTACCGTGCAGTAGTTTCGGTCTGCCTCAATATAGAGGATATCCTCTAGCAGCAGTTTTTCCATTTTACCGTTATGCCGAATAAATACGCGATCGCCCAGCACTTCCATATCCGCTAAGGCGTCCGTGACCGTTTCTTCCTTCTCCTCCAGTTGGTCCGCCACCAATTCTATGGTGCGCTGCAGGTTCAATTTATTAAAAGGTTTGGTAATATAGGCCTTGGGCCTGGTTTCCTTGGCTTGGGCAAACGTAGCTTCGTCCGCATTGGCGGTAAGATAGATTACGGGAATATCCTTAAATTGTTGAATGGCCTTTGCGGTCCGGATTCCGTTTAGATTTCCCTTTAGGTTAATATCCAACAACAAAATATCCGGCGCGTTCTCCTTGGCGTGGGTTACGGCCTCTTCTCCCCTAGTAACGATACCCGTGACCTCGTACCCCAGATTGCCCAGTTGTAACGAGATGTTGGCGGCAATGATCATATCATCCTCTACAATAAGTATACTGGTTCCTTTTTTCATTATCAAGCGGCTTTATGTAATTGAAATTGAATGGATACCGCAGTTCCCTGACTAACGTTGAGTACCATTTTACCATCTAATTGTTTGGTGAGCAAATCTACCAACTGCGTACCGAATCCGGTGCCCTGGGAAACCCCTTCTCCCCAATTCCCGATACCGTCATCCCTAACATCTAATTGTAGCATTTGCTGTTCCTCTCTTAGGCTTATTTTTATTTTTCCTTTTCGTCCGTTGGGGAAAGCGTATTTTAAAGAATTGGTAAAC